>CAZEWB010000012.1:3236-18228 GCA_964515655.1 uncultured Bacteroidales bacterium | reverse complement strand
TGTGTTGGGTGTGTTTGGGGGGTTGTTTCGGGGCTGAGGTTTATTGTTCTCTTTGTGGGATCGTAATGGTCGGTAAGCTGCCCGGGAACAGAAAGGACCTTTACTCCGAGAATTTGCGAATCGTACAGCATTTTTTCCGCTACTTCCTTTCCGCTAAGTTCGCCGTTAACGGGAATTTTTGAAAAGGCCTTGAACTTTCTTTTAAGCTGTGAACTGATAAGCCAGCTTATTAGCAAAACTGCTCCGAAAATTATCCAGATCATTGGCATAGTACAAAGTTTTTTAATTCGGGTTTAAATAATCAATTATTCTGCCACAACTAAAAATGTGACTTTTTGGCAGCGTCGTAAGTATTTCTGAAAGGAATCAGATGATAAGGAACGACAGTCCCATGCTCAATACCATTGATTCGGGTCCTTTGTCTTCGATAAATAAAGGCGTAAGATAATATGTGCCCATCAATGTGAACTTACCGTAGCCCAGCCTGGCATAAGCGCCATAGCGGATCTTCATCACATTGTCGACATTGTATATTTTAAACTTTACAGTCTTTTCGTCTTCGTCGAAAGAGTCGCCTTTGTATTTCCAGTGATTGGAAAGCATAATGCCGAACTTAAAACCCAAAGCCAGTTTAAATGCATTGCCCTTTGTGCTGGGATTTGTGCGGAAACGAACTTCGATAGGGATATCCCAGTAAGCTACAGTTATCTTACTTTTTTTATAGTTGATACTGTCGGGGATCTTATTGAAAACTGTTTTTTTCAACGAATCAAGACCTGGAATTGTGCCAATATCGTAATTAAGCGTCCCCACACCAATTCCCATTGCCACTCCAACTTTTTTCTTTTTGCCAATAAGGGGCGAATATGAATATATCTCGGCGCCAAGGGATGAAAAAGGCTTTGCGGTAACATTATCGGGAACCGGATTCAGCATGTTCGTTATTACATTAAAAACGATCTGGTCGTTCTGTATTTTTACTTCAGGCATAGCATCCACTACTTCTTCCTCTTCCTGTGCAAAAGCAACAGTAAGCGCCGGGAAAATAAAGAACAAAAAAAGTAAGGCTTTTTTCATAACGTGTTTTTTTGTAAAAGTACAAAAAATCAGCACATATTACAAAGCCCGGAAAAATATAGATGAGTGCTTATATTCTTTGGAATGGATAATTGATTAAATCCGGATATCGAATTACGAATTTTTTACGAATATACGAATTACGAAAAACGGCAACATATTCGTAATTCGTAAATTCGTATGTATTTATTCGTAATTCGATAATACAATCAGTACTGCCTATATTTCCAATTGATCAATTACAGTGAGGGCGTTCCCTATTTCACAACATCAATGTCCACTGTCCTTGTCCCATCCTCCGCAGCGTCAATATGGACAATAATATACGGGGGTTCTGTCATACCTTCTATCAGTTCAGGCCATTCGACCATGCAGATATTTCCGCTGAAAAGATATTCCTCAATACCGGCATCGACTGCTTCGCGAATATCTTTTACACGGTAGAGGTCTATGTGATAAACCGGTCTTCCGTCAGGATATTTATATTCGTTTACAATTGTAAAAGTAGGGCTTGAGACATTTCCTGTGACCTCTAATATGTCGCATATCTCTGCAATAAGCGTTGTCTTTCCGGAGGCCATAGCGCCATAGAACAAACATAGGGGAACCTCGGCTACCCGGCTACCAAGATAGTCGGCGACATCACTCAGGTCCTTTAATTTTTTTACTGTAAAGTTTTTCATTTATTCGGAAGCAGCGTTGCAATCGGCACAAGCATCTCTTCTAAAGAAATACCACCGTGCTGGAATGTGTTCTTGTAATACTTTACAAACTGGTTAAGGTTGTTGGGATAAACAAAAAAATCGTTGCCTGTTGTAAAAATATATGTTGAACTGATATTGGTCTTTGGAAGATGTACTTTCAGAGGATCGGTAATTTCGAAAACTTCTTTGGGATTGTAATTAAGATTTCGCCCCTGTTTGTATCGGATATTTGTCGTTGTGTTCCTGTCGCCCACGACCTTTACCGGGTTCTGCACCCGAATACAGCCATGATCGGTTGTGATTATTAGGGGAATGTTCTTTTGTGCTATCATCTGCATTATTTCGAACAGGGGCGAATTGTCGAACCACGAAAGAGTAAGCGAGCGATATGCCTTCTCGTCCTCGGCAAGTTCTTTCATCATTTCCATTTCGGTACGGGCATGCGAAAGTATGTCGACGAAATTATAAACAAGGACCACAAAATCGTTTTGTACAATCTGGCTGAAGTTTTCCACTACTCTTTTGCCATCGCGGTTATGCAGGGCTTTTATGTAGGTCATACTTTCCTTCCGTCCGAAGCGCAAATGCTGTTTTCTCAGCAGTTCTTCCTCGTGAAGATTCTTTCCGCCTTCTTCTTCGTCGTTCAGCCAGATATCCGGAAACAATTTATTTATTTCGGAAGGCATCAGCCCCGCAAACATTGCATTTCGGGAATATTGTGTGGAAGTAGGCAGAATGGAGCAATAAAGATCGTCATCCACAACATGGAAAAAATTTTTTAGAGCAGCCGACAAAGCATGCCACTGGTCGTAACGCAGGTTATCAATAAGGATCAGAAACGCTTTCCCGTACTTATCCAAAGTTGGGTAAACCTTTTGCTGGAATACCATAGGCGAGATCAGTGGTTTTTCTTTATTTCCGGCTTCAAACCACGTTGAATATCCACGCTTTACCCACTTTGCAAAGTTGTTGTTCACTTCGTTCTTTTGCTGTGCCAGTATCTCATCAACATAGGGATCGTTGCTTTCCTGAAGTTCAAGTTCCCAGAACACAAGCTTGCGGTATATTTCTTTCCAGCCCTCAAAATCATTTGTAAAGGCGATTTCCTGCGACAATTTGTTAAAAGCCTGCTGGTATTGCTGCGTTGTATTTTCGCTAACCAGGCGATTTTTTTCGGTGTTCTTTTTTATTACAAGAAGTATCTGGTTAGGATTAACTGGCTTGATGAGGTAGTCGGCTATTTTGGAACCTATCGCCTGATCCATTATGTTCTCTTCCTCGCTCTTTGTAACCATCACAACCGGAATGTTGGGCTTGGCTTTTTTTAATTCCGTTAGTGTTTCGAGTCCCGAGATTCCGGGCATATTCTCATCAAGAAGAATTATATCGTAGTTATTCTGCGAAACAAGTTCAATTGCCCTGTGCCCGTTGTTGGCAGAACTGACCTGATAACCCTTTTCGCGCAAAAAGATCATGTAGGGACTGAGCAGTTCTATCTCATCGTCGACCCATAAAATATGTATGTTTTTCATTACCGGTATGTGATTATTTGTTCTTTCCCTGCAGGTATTTTTTTTCGAAAAACTTTATATATGTATCAAAGTCTTTCGAATCAGTCACCTCTTTCAGCAGGGTTTCGGTTATTACGAAATACCGGAGATGTTTTTCATCGATCTTCCGTATAAGGATATCCTTATGTTTTGCAACTGACTTATAGTACCTGGAGGCTTCCCGTTTTCCGGGGAAAGATCTTACGGTGATCATTGAATATGTATCGTCGAGTCTTGTATTCTGTACATCAAAATCGAACATAATAAAGAATTCGGTATTGAATGAGAACAGGTTAAAGCGCATCTGGTCGAAGTTAATCGCTTTGTAAGGATAAATGATGACAAAAACATGCTGTTCGTCTTCGTTCACTTTGTAAAGGTCAGGCTCAGCCGTCTCTTTATTTAATGAATCGGATGGATTCTGATTTACAACAAGGGTCGTTTCCTGATCAGTAATATTTGGCCTTGTTGCAAGGTAAGAATAATCGCCTTTTTCTACCAAAGCAAGTATGTTTTCGGCCTCGGTCTTTTCCTCTGTTCCAGGATATTTCTCTATTACATTACGCAGTTCGTTCTTCATATCCGCCAGGTTTCCTTGTCCGCCGTACGACAATGCTTTTAGCAGATTGAATTTGGGCATCACGGGATTAGTCGACATAAGCGAATCGGCTTTTGTATAATTGGAAAAGACAGATCCGAAACGGTTGCGTTTAAAGCCCATATATGCCTGCTCGTAAAGTTCGTTGATTACCGCCTGCTTTTCCTCGATCTCTTTAATGTAATTGGGATTGGAAAGCATGTTGGCATAATTGGTGCCGGCATGCTGCCGGATAATGAGCTGCTTATAGTATTCGGCTCTCTCGTTATTGTTCAGAAAAATATTCAACCTGTAAAGGTCATACCACGATATAAGCTGATATTTTGTTTTCGGATAACGTGTATTGAGATTTTCAAACGATTCTATCGAGAGGTTATAATTCCTGAAAAGGTTCATATATATCTCGCCTGAATTGAACAAAGCATCCTCGACCCTTTTATGAGATTCTGTCATAAGGCTGTCGTTCATTGGCAGGTCTTGCAGGTAATACTCCCTGCTCTTTTTATCGTTAGCTTTTACCTGGGCCGAATCAACAGCAGCAAGTTCGTCTTCTTCGGAAACTATGGCAATAACCGTCTTGTTCTTTCGCCTCCAGTTATCTTCTAGTTTGCGGTTGCCCCACTTTCTCCTGAACTCACCCATTCCGTAGCTGACCGTTCCCGGGTTATAAAAATACCATTTGCCTGTTGTCTGCTGGTTCTGCTTGCTCAACTGGTTCTGCTGATAGAGCATTGAGTTCTGCTGTTGCATCTGTTCTTCTTTTTTTATTCTTTCTTCCTCTTCAATAATATCCTGGATAATCTTATCTATGATCTTGTTCCTGTCCTTTTCAGTCATAAGCGCAACACGCTGCAGGCTGTCTTCATTAATAATAACAATAAGGTTATTTGTTAATTCTGTAAGATTTTTGGCTTTGGCTGATATCTCATTGTAATTAGGATACTGGGTATCGAGAAAGCTCAGGCAGCTGTCATAATAATTCTGCGCAGGCAGATATTTCTGCTTGTCGTAATACAGGTTTGCTAGTTCCAGATAAGATACTGCCTTTTGTTGCTGATTGTTGACACTTGTCTCGGCAGATTTTTTAAAAGCATTGATAGCTTCTTTTTCGTTATTTTCCTTTAGGTAGATTTTGCCAAGTGCATAATATATCTGGTCCTGAAAATCGATATTCTTGTCGTCTCTCAGCATTTTATTCAGTTGCTTTTTCACCTGGGCTGTGTTCATCCCCATTTCAGTACTTGTTGCCCTGTTGATCTGCGCGTTGAATATCATATCGTAAGATCCGCCAAGTTTAATGACCTGTGCATATAGCTGGGCAGATCTCGAAAAGTTGTTCATCTGCTGGTATATCTGAGCAAGGATGTACGTATAGCGGGCCTTTTCTTTTTTCTTCTTCGAAAGTTTTATCGATTTTTCGAGCCACGTAATTGCATCCGGGTACTTTTTCTGGTTAAGGTAAACGTCTGCAAATGATGTGGCAAGGTCTTTACGGAGGTGGCGGGGAAATTTCTTTTCACCATCTATTGTCTGAAGAAGTGCAATAGCATCGTTGTACTTTCTCATCTGCGTATATGTGCGGGCTATCCATATGCTTGCCTCGTAACGGCTCGACTCGTTCGAAAACTCCTTAATAATATATTCAAAAGATGTTTCGGCCCCATACCAGTCGTGCTGATAAAAAAGCGCCTTGCCGTTAAGCAGCCAGCTGTCGTCTATCCATTTGCAGAACTCGGTCTTGTTGTAGAAGTCCCTTTGTTTTTGTGTCAGATTGCCGCTTCCGCGCTTCGGTTTGACAGTAATAGAGTGCTTTTTAATAACCTTTGATGCCTTTTTTCTGGCTGTTTCCATCTCGGAATTGGCAGCCTGGGCAGATTGCTTTACAGTGAACATATACACCGGCAGCATCTTGTTAAAGTCATCCTGATGTGCTGCCAGAATTTTCTTGTTACCTACACGGAAAGCTTCGCGGCCGTTGAAAAAAGCATTGTAATGGGCGGTAAGATTGTGGAACGAACGGCTTAAAGCAGTATTTCTGCTGGTCGAGCAGGAGGCAAGAATAAGCAACAGGGCAAAAAATGGTACGGCTAACTTCAAGGTTTTCGTGAATTTGCTTTATAAACTGAATTTTTGCAAAAATATTATTTTTTCGTGATAAAATGAACATGAGCAGGAAAAAAGCTTGGCAAACACTAATTGGAATATTAAGCCCCAAGTCCAAAGATCCAAGCCCCAAGCCTCAAGGGGAGCTTCTTTGAAATTTGGATTCTGGGTCTTGAAATTGAGTTCCGTGTTGGGCAGGAAAAGTCCTGCTATTACAATCACTTAAAAAAGGGAGGCTGAACTTACGCTCAGCCTCAATGCCCTGGGGGAAGGGACTCATTACCGAAAAAAAGCTAAAAAGATGGCTTAACAATTATTAGACCTGTATTTTATTGCAAAGGTTGCATTCATACGATCTGCTGAATGAAAATAAATATCACGGCAGCAAGAGCGATTGTGGAAATGATTAGGGCAAGATTTATTATTAGTTTTTTGGTTGCCATCACCTGCATTTATTAGTTAGACAAACGGCAGGACAAAAAGGTTGCCTGGGGATCCATTAATATTCGTTAAAGATAAATTTGAGGTCAAGATTAAGGTCGAGGTCGAGGATGTTGTCAGTTTCTCGATCTTGACCTCGATCTTGACCTTGACCTCAGCCTTGACCTTGCCCCAACAGCACCAACACCGTATTTTTAACATTTCTTTCCCAATCCTTTGTAGTTTCATCTAAAAACTATATCTTTGCACTCCATTTTTTAATTTTTATGGCAACTAAAATCAGATTAGCAAGACACGGAAAGAAAAAGCATCCGTATTATCACATTGTGATTACGGACAGCAGAGCGCCACGTGATGGCAGGTTTATTGAAAAAATAGGAACTTATAATCCCATCACCAATCCGGCGACTATTAACCTTAACTTCGACAAGGCTTTAGACTGGCTGGTAAAGGGAGCGGTTCCCACAGCTACTGCAAGGGCCATATTGTCGTACGAAGGCGTAATGATGAAGAAACACCTGCTCGACGGGGTAAGGAAAGGCGCTTTTGACGAAGCAACAGCCGAAACCCGCTTTAAAGCATGGAAAGAAGAACAGTACGCACGCATAAGCAACAAGCGTTCGCGTCTGGCACGTGAAAGGGACAAATCATTAAATGAAATGCTTGAAGCCGAAGCCAAGGTAAAGGACGCACGCGCGGAATCTATCGCTAAAAAGCGTGCTGAAAAAGCCGAAAGCCTTAAAGCAGAAGAGGCTGCAAAAGCTGAAGCCGAACAGGCTGAAACCCCTGAAAGCGAGAACAAGAATCCTGAAACTCCCGAAGTAACCGAAAACAACGCGCAGGCCTAAGCTATTCCTGCATGTTTCACCACGAACTGAAAAACTTCGGGACTGTCCTGAAAACTCACGGTATTCAAGGTGAACTTATTATTTCCGTAATTTCCGATGTTCCCGGACGGTTTGAACTTCCTGATACATTATTTATTGTTGTAAACGGAATTCCCGTTCCGTTCTTTCCGGAATATTACGAAGTGGTTTCAGCAAATGCCCTTAAGATTAAGTTCGACACCATCTGCAACCGCGATGAAGCAATGCATTATTACAATTGCAGTGTGATGGCGGATAAAAATTTTGTTGCACGGTTCTTTCCTAAACAAATTATTGTTTCCGTAGTTAACTATACTGTCCTTGACGAAAAGAAAAGAAAGATCGGAATAATTACGGGTATTGAGGACATTCCCGGCAATCCTGTTATAAATGTTGATTGCGGCAAAAAAAGCATAATGCTTCCTGCCAGCGAAGAACTTATTCTTGAGATAGACGATAACTTAAAAAATATCACTCTTAGAATTCCTGAAGGGCTACTTTAGTCGACAGTCGATAGTCATCAGTCGGCAGTCTTCAGTTGGCAATTGACAGTAGGCAATATTTGCAGACTGTGGACTGCAGACTGCCAATTGTCAACTGCCTACTGATCAAAAGTAGTCCCTGAACCTGTCGAAGAATGTTTTGCGTTTGCTTTTATCGGGTGTGAAATTCGGTGATTCGTTCAGTTTTTCCAGTATCTTACGTTCGTCTTTGGAAATATTATCGGGAATAAAAACGGTAACGCGGACAATAAGATCGCCCCTGCCGTAACTGTTTACTTCAGGAAGACCTTTTCCGCGCAGGCGGAGCAGTTTGCCTGAGAATGTTCCGGGTTCAATTTTCACTCTTGCCTGTCCGTCGATAGTTGGGATTTCAACTGCCGTACCATTTACAGCATCGGGTATTGAAATAAGAAGGTTGTAAATAAGGTTGTTCTCTTCACGTATCAGATCGGGATGTTCTTCTTCTTCAATTGCAACTATCAGGTCACCGTTCGAACCGCCTCTCGGAGCGGCATTGCCTTTTCCGGGAACCGAGAGCTGCATACCTTCGGCTACACCTGCGGGGATGTCTATCCTTATTATTTCTTCTTCGGGAACAACACCATCGCCGCGGCAGGTCTGGCATGGTTTGGTAACAACCTTACCCTGCCCGTTGCATGAGGAACATACAGACGTTGACTGCATTGCCCCAAGTATTGTCCGCGTTACCCTTGTAACCTGTCCGCTTCCCTTACATGCCGAA
This sequence comes from uncultured Bacteroidales bacterium, assembly GCA_964515655.1. Classification (GTDB taxonomy): domain Bacteria; phylum Bacteroidota; class Bacteroidia; order Bacteroidales; family GWA2-32-17. The sequence continues at coordinate 9,644 of CAZEWB010000012.1, read as the reverse complement.
CAGGTGGACAATCCGTTGCTGTCGCTTGCTCCTGTTCCTCTGCAGGCAGAGCAGGTAACACTTTTTCTAACTTTTACTTTCTTTTCGACGCCTTTTGCAATTTCTTCAAGAGAAAGTTTAACCCTTATGCGCAGATTAGAACCTTTGCGAACCTGACTTCTTCCTCCGCCAAAACCGCTGAAACCGCCAAAGTTGCCAAAGCCGCTGAAGGCATCGCCGAAAATATCGCCGAAGTGTGAAAAAATATCGTCCATTGTCATTCCGCCGCCACTGAATCCCCCGCTGCCTCCCATTCCTGCATGACCGAACTGATCGTACCGCCTGCGTTTTTCATCATCACTGAGCACATCGTATGCTTCTGCAGCTTCCTTGAATTTTTCTTCGGAAGCTTTATCGCCGGGGTTACGGTCGGGGTGAAACTGCAGGGCTTTTTTCCGGTATGCCTTCTTGATCTCCTCTTTAGAAGAATTCTTCTGAACTTCCAGAATTTCGTAGTAATCTCTTTTTGCCATTTCTTATTCTCCGATTACAACTTTGGCAAAGCGCATGACCTTATCGTGATAGTAGTATCCTTTTTCTACAACATCTATGATCTTACCTTTCAATTCTTCGGAAGGAGCAGGGAATTTAGTAATAGCCTCGTGTGCTTCGACATTAAACTCACCGTTGCTGCAATCAATTTCCGTTATTCCCTGTCGTGTGAGGTAATCCCTGAACTTATTGTATATTAATAATATTCCTGTTTTTACAGGATCATCGTCAGGGGTTTTGTCAAGTGTTTTCAGCGCTCTTTCAAAGTCGTCAATAACCGTTAAAATGCTTTTAAGTGAAGTTTCGGCGCCGTATTTCAGAAGGTCTGATTTTTCTTTAAGTGTACGCTTCCGGTAATTGTCGAATTCAGCGGCAAGGCGGATGTATTTATCGTTAATCTCGGCAAGTTTCTGTTCAAGCTGCTCCAATGCTTCTTTTTCCTTATCCTTTTTAGATGGTTTTTTCTTTTTGCCGAACATGCTCTTGCTTTCCTTCGGCTTAGATGTCGCAACCTGCGGATCCTCTTCGCTCACAGCTTTTTCTTCAAAAGCAGTATCAGAGATTTCTTGTTGTGAGTCACATTCCTCAATGGGAGTAGTTGTATCGGCTACTTCGCTTGCACTCTCACTTACTGCCGGTTCTTTGTTAAGTACATTTTTGTCTTTCTCTTCCATATACGATTCCAGAAAATTTGGCTTGCAAAGTTATCAAAATATCGGCCAAAACCCGAAAAGCGACAAAATGGCATTAATGGCTGTTGTCTATTGCTAGTTCGTTAATGCTTCCCCTTTTTTTTGCCACTAAAACACCAAAACACGGAATTACACGAATCCATATAAGACACGGATTACACGAATTTGCACGGAGAAAGTCTATAAATTCGAAATACGAAGAGAATTAGTTTGCTTAAGCCAGAAGTTGGGGAAGGTATAAGGTATAGAGGTATAAGGATTCCTGGCGCACAACCGGCGCGCAGGGAGGTGCGCCAGACGAACATATACCCTATACCTTTATACCTTGTACAGGATTAGTAGAGAAGGCCCGGATTAAAGAAATATTCTTTAGTAGTATTTAGTGATTTTGAGCTTTCGTGGCAGTTATGCGATTGATCCGACAGATAAAACCTGACAATAACCAAAAGTATATCCCAGAATAGCGCTATCTTTGTAATACCTGAGGAATATGAGAAATCTGATTTTTGCATTCTTATTTTTTCCCGTTTCGGGATCTTGTCAGTTGATTGCACCTGATTTTACATTAACAGATATTGACGGAAATACATACAACCTTTATCAGGAAACGGATGCGGGGAAAACGATTGTGCTTGACTTTTTCTCTACCAATTGCGGCACCTGCATAACAAACACTCCAATCCTGGACAGCATATGGCAGGTATATGGGTTTCAGGGCGATTCAATATGGATATGGGGAATAGAGAGTACCGGTGTAAGCGACAGTATGATCCATATTTTCGAAGACGCTTATTACTCCACCTTTCCTCTTTTCGGAACATCGAATGACGATATTGTAATTCCCTTGTATAATATCACTTATACGCCTCAATATCTTGTAGTTTGCCCTGACAGGACAATGAAATCATATTCAATCGGCAACGTAGCAGCAGGAATTTCATCCTGCGATATGACTGATAACGATGAAAAAGGATTATACACGGATATAAAAATATATACCTGTAAAAACGTGATTTTTATTGAGAACACATGCAAAAAAGCATTAAATGGAACTCTTGAAATAAGTGACCTTTCAGGTATGACCATAGTTTTCAGTCTTAACATTATGCCCGCAGAAAAAACAAACATGCATATAACTCATACAGGGATAGTCATTTACAAGTTGATTGATTCGTCCGGGAATCTTATTGAAAAAGGAAAACTGTTTTTAGAACAGAATTTTTTTTAAAATTATTTTTTACTTATTTTTGTATGCAGGCAACTAAACGTATTTAGTTTCGTCTGATAATTAAATCTGCGCTTATGAAACCGAATATTAGATTTTTATTTATTATTTCATTATCGGCGATATTTTCCGGCTTTATTTGTTCAATCCCTGCGTCTTCACAAACTTCAGGGCCATGGCAAAGAAAGCTGAATTCGCTGAAATACTATATTGAGAACAAAGGACAATTCAGTCAGGAAGCCCGTGAGGGAGAAACTGTATTATATGGCTATGTCGGCGAATCCGAAAAGTACTTTTTCACAAATGAAGGAATTATAATACGCATAGACCGTTTTGTAAAAAAAAGGAATCCCGCCATATTTTTTAAGGAATTGATAGGCGAATCTAACGAAGAAGAAGAAAGGGAAAATGCAAAACTTGTTACAGATTATGTTTTTGTAAAATGGAACGGGTCGGATAAATCAGCAAAAATTGTTCCTTCAGAAGCATCCGAAGGATATTACACTTATGGCAGGGATCCTTATATGGCCGGCGGATTCAGTAAGATCACATATCAGAACCTGTATCCCGGTATTGACTTTGAATTCGTTCTTCCCCGGGATAGCAATGGTATTAAATACAACGTTATAGTTCACCCCGGCGCAGATATCAGCAAGATAAATATTGAATACAGCGGTGATGTAAAATCGATGACAAATGATGCCGAAGGGAATATAATCATTGAAACACCCGCATGGAATCTTACCGAACACGCCCCTGTTGCAAGGCAGGCCGGAAACGATATAACATGTAATTTTATTCTTAACGGAAATTCCATCTCGTTTTCATTACCAGGAACTTTCGATCCTACCCAACCACTTGTAATTGATCCCTGGATTACCGGACTGACACTGTCGGCCGACGACCTGGCATATGACGTTGACTACGACTACAGCAGCAATCTTTACGCGTTTATAAGACCCTATGGGACCACTTCGATGTACGTGAACAAATATTCACCAACCGGAACACTGATATGGTCACACCTTAGCCCTTACGACTTCACCGCGTATGAAGGTAATTTCATTGTCGAAAAACCCACAGAAAGGGTATATATAGGTGAAGGCTTCAATGGAAGCGGCGCATTATTGTACAGGCTGGGGTCGAACGGAGTTGCTGATGGTTTTGTATCTGTACAGAATGGCAATTACCGCGAAATATGGGATATGTGTTTCGACTGCAGTGGTGGCGGACGTATTATTGTTGTTGGCGGAGGAACATCCTCTAATGTTAACGGAGGACTTGTTAATATTACCACAGGCGCTCTGAATGTAGCAAATTTTACAGGAGTAGGCGGAACCTGTCAGGATATCGTAAGCTACACAATTGACAATCAAAGTAACCTTTTTGTTGTTTACGCAAAAACCAGTGACGTTGTATCAACGGCCATTAATGATAAGATATCAAGAATAAATGCAGCCCTTAACGGTAATGTATGGATGGTCAATCACGGCATGTGGGGTTTTACTGAAGTTTCGAACCACTTTCCTAACTTTACAACATGGGGATCAACTTCCAATGGTTTTAATGCGCTCACTGTCAATGATAATTATCTTTACTATTATGATGGTGGCGGACTTGCTGCGTATAACAAAGGAACCGGAGGTCAGCTTGGCACGACTTCGGTGGGGCTTTCGGGCAACTGGTACACCCCGTTATACCAGGGTGGTATAGCAGTTGATGATTGTGAATTTTTATATCTTGGAGGAAGTGATAACAATGTCCTTACATATTCTTTTAACGGAACAACATTTACACAAACCGGTAATATACCGCTGGGATGGTCTGGCGGTAATCAGGTTTTTGACTTAAAGTACGACAGAAATACCAATCTCCTGTTCGTTTCAGGACGGAGATTCGTTGGTGTTTACAATGCAACAGCAAGTATAGGATGTAATCTGATGACATCAACTTCCGGCTGCAACGGTCCGAATGACGGAACAGCAACTGTTACGATAAATTCTCCTACTGCTAACCCTGTAGTTACATATATCTGGTATGACTCCGGTGGCGGCATAATAAGCCAGACGAACAACAGCACTTTACTCACAAACACAGTTAACGGGCTTGCCAACGGCACCTATACTGTAAATGCACAGCTTAATCCACCCTGCGGCCCTATGTTTATCGAAACGGTAGTAATACTCTGTCCTTCATGTTACACTACTATAAGTCCCACAAATGTCTCGTGCTATGGCGGCAATAACGGAAGCGCTGTTGCAACGCCGACCGGAGGACCGGGGCCATACACATATGTCTGGTCGCCCACACCCGGCACAGGACAGGGAACCACAACTGCAGGAAATCTTACGGCAGGAATCTGGACTATCAGTGTCACCGATGGTAATGGTTGTACTTCAACTGCAAGTGTAACAATAACAGAACCGCCACAGGTAACTGCTACAATAACCGGGACAACAGATGTCCTCTGTTTCGGCGGAAATAATGGCTCGGCGACAGTTGCAGGAGGAGGAGGAACACCCGGCTATACGTACTTATGGAACAATTCCCAGATAAATGCAACTGCCAGCGGGCTGATTTCAGGAACCTACACCTGTACTGTTTCAGATGTAAGCGGATGTACAGCAACTACGACAACTTTCATTAATCAGCCTGTCGCTGTGCAGGTCACTATAGGATCTGTCACTAACATTACATGTTTTGGCGGAAATAACGGTTCGGCTACCGCTACTGCCAGCGGTGGATCTCCCGGATATTCTTACCTTTGGACCAACGGACAGAATACAGCTACCTCAACCGGATTGATCGCCGGAAACCAGTATGTTACTGTAACTGACGTTAACAATTGCACTGCCTCTTTAAGTGTAAATATAACCGAGCCTCAGGCTATCTCCGCGGTGATCTCTGCTTTTACCGATGTAACATGTGCCGGAAACAATAACGGCTCTGCAACTGTTACAGCTTCATCAGGAACTCCTGCCTATTCTTACCTCTGGAGCAACTCACAGACGATGCAAACAGCAACCGGATTAGCGGCGGGCACATACACTGTTACAGTAACTGATGACAACTTCTGTTCAACAACCACAAACGCTACAATTTCAGCCCCGACACCCGTTATTGCAACAATTTCGGATATTGTAAACGTAAGTTGTTACGATGGCAATGACGGCTCTGCCACAGTAACTGCTACCGGAGGAACACCCGGCTATACATACAACTGGTCTGCAGGGCAGACCAACCCTATTGCCACAGGACTTTCTGCTAACAATTACAACGTCGTTGTGACGGATTTTAACAACTGTACAACAACTGCATATGTAACAATAACCCAGCCTCCTGTTTTAACACTCATGGTCACTCCCGTTACCGATGTTACATGTTTCGGGCTGACAGACGGAACCGCAACGGCAGTTGCCGGCGGAGGAACTCCCGGCTATGCTTACTTCTGGTCGAACTACCAGAATACGGCGCAGACCATCGGTCTTGGAGCAGGAACTTATAACGTTACAATTGTCGATTCAAAAGGATGTATGCGGACTTCAGGAGTTATTATAAACGAACCTGAACCTCTTTTAATTAATTCATCTCCGGATAATACAATATGCCAGAACGAAAGCGCCTTCCTGAGTATAAATGCATTTGGCGGAACTCCTCAATATCAGTATTACTGGAACGGATTATTGTCGTCATCAATGATAACCATTATGCCTGAAAGCGATACGGTTTTATATGCTATGGTCATAGATGGCAGCGGTTGTATCAGTAATGTTGATTCAACTATAATCCATGTCGGGCCGCCCCTTAATCTGTTACTGCTTGCAAACACAGACTATGTATGCCCCGGCGACCCCGTGCTCCTTACAATTTCAATCTCCGGCGGATTCGGTCCTCCTTATATGATCACAAACCAGGATGACCTTGTTGTTTACCCCCCCAAACCCAAACACACCCAACACA
>CAZEWB010000012.1:0-3226 GCA_964515655.1 uncultured Bacteroidales bacterium | reverse complement strand
TGTGTTGGGTGTGTTTGGTTTGTTGTTTACCCCCCAATGCCTCTTAATCCGACCGAAAGCATGATATACACTATCACCGCCAGTGATGTTTGCGGCACAACTGCGAATGCAAGTCTCGACATTCACGTAATAGACCTGCCGCCGAATTTCTTTGTTGCCGATACTACTGCCGGATGTCAGCCCTTTACCGTTCAGTTCCTTGAAACAAGCCCATCTTCAGGACAGACCTACGTCTGGGATTTCGGTGATAACAGCGATGTAAGTTTGTCAAAGAATCCGACCCATGTATACGAGTACCCCGGAACTTACGATGTATCACTGACCGTTACTTCCCCTCAAGGTTGTAAAAATATTGAGTTTGTATGGGATCCTCTGTTTGCAAGTATACTTAAGCCGTTCATACAATTTACAAACCTGAGCCAGGGTGCCTTCTATAATTTCTGGTTTTTCGGTGATGGCGATTCGGCAAGCGCGCTGCATCCCTACCATAAATACCCCAATGCAGGTGATTTTATCGTGCTACTTGTGACAGTTTCCGACAAGGGCTGCACAGACACCGCTGAAGCTGTTGTAACAATTAAAGATGACTTCACTATTTATGCGCCAACTGCATTCTCACCTGATTTTAACAGTATTAATGACATATGGTATGTTACGGGGCATAATATCTCACCTGTAGGTTTCCATGTGGCAATTTTCGACAGATGGGGAGAAGTTATATGGGAAACAGACAAATACAACCCGGATAATCCGGCACAAAACGGATGGGACGGAAAGAACAAAGCGGGAAATATTGTAAAGGTCGACACCTATGTATGGCTGGTACATTGCATAGACAACAAGGGGAATGATAAAGAGTTTTCCGGGTACGTTACTGTAATTAAATAGTCTGCAGTCGCCAGTCTGCAATAAGTTACTATACCAATTGCCGACTGTTGACTGAAGACTGAGGACTACTTACAATGTAGCATATTCATGCGATGTAATATATAAAGTTTTACGTTCCAATCTTTATTATCTAACTATTTTTGTAATTTTAAGCCCTTAATAAAAACTGTATACCATGAAACAAGTTTGTTTAATATTAGCACTTATTATTTTTACCGGCGTTGCACAATTGTCTGCCCAGGGCAAGAGCAAGAAGGGTCAGAATGCCGAACCGGTTAAAGAACTTAAGCAGAAGGTCAAGATCCAAACAGAATATGGCGACATTGTCATTCTCTTATACGACAAGACGCCTCTTCACCGCGACAATTTTATTAAACTGGCTACAGACAGTTTTTTCAACGGAACATTATTTCACCGTGTGATACAGGATTTTATGATACAGGGCGGCGACCCCGATTCTAAGAATGCTCAGCCCGGTGCTGTTCTTGGCGATGGCGGGCCCGGTTATACGATCAAAGCAGAGATCATCCCCGAATATTATAACAAATGTGGTGCACTTTGCGCAGCCCGTATGCCTGATAATGTCAATCCGCTTAAAGAGTCGTCAGGGTCACAGTTCTATATTGTACAGGGAAAAAAATTCAGTCTCAACGAACTTAAAAATATTGAAATAAAGATCAACCAGTCGAAAAAAGCAGTTATCATTAACGGGATCATTGCAAATCCGCCGAAGGAATTAAAGGGGTTTGTGGATTCCACAAAAGCCACCAACACTAACGAAGCATATAAGATACTTATCGATTCAATCGACACCTATGTTGAAAAAGAAGTAACAAAACAAGGCAGATTTGCTTTTACCGAAGAACAGAAAAAAACTTACACAACTTCTGGCGGCGCACCTCACCTTGATGGCGGATATACTGTCTTTGGTGAAGTTCTGGAAGGAATGGACGTTGTTGAAAAAATATCTCTTTTGAAAAAAGACCCGAACGACAGGCCGCTAAATGATGTAAAAATGACCATCACTCTTATAAAATGAAAGAGCGGATAGAAATAATATCCGGGGAACTCGATGCTTTTCAGAAAAATCCGGTTCCTGATGCCGAGGCTTTCCGTCTTAAATATCTCGCAAAAAAAGGAAGCATCTCACTCCTGTTCGATGATTTTAAAAATGTAAGTTCCGAAGATAAACGTGCTTTTGGCAAAGTCCTTAACGAATTAAAGAACCGTGCACAGCAGATATGGGAAGGTCTTAAAGAATCAGGTCAGGTTACAGACGGACAGGAACAAAACGACCTTAGTTTGCCCGGAATCGAATTCCCACTTGGCAGCCGCCATCCCATTTCACTTGTAAGGAGTCAGATCATAGAAATATTCAGCCGTATTGGTTTTACAGTAAGCGAAGGCCCGGAGATCGAGGACGACTGGCATGTTTTTTCGGCGCTTAATTTTCCGCCCGAGCACCCTGCGCGCGACATGCAGGACACCTTTTTTATCAATAAGGAACCAGACGTACTTTTGCGCACACATACTTCATCGGTACAAGTCAGGGTCATGGAATCGCAGAAACCTCCAATCCGGACAATTTCACCCGGAAGGGTTTACCGCAACGAAGCGATCTCTGCGCGTGCACACTGTTTCTTTCACCAGGTCGAAGGACTTTATATCGACCACAATGTTTCATTCGCCGACCTGAAGCAGACGCTTCTTTATTTCGCCCGCGAAATGTTCGGAGAAAAAACACAGATACGCCTGAGGCCGTCATTCTTCCCATTCACCGAACCGTCGGCCGAAATGGATATCTCCTGCAATCTTTGCGGCGGAAAGGGCTGCGCATTCTGCAAACACACAGGCTGGGTCGAAATCCTCGGCTGCGGAATGGTTGACCCGAACGTACTTGAATACTGCAAAATAAACAGCAAGGAATACACCGGCTTCGCGTTCGGAATGGGAATAGAACGAACAACAAATCTTAAATTCCGGGTAAAAGACCTGAGGATGTTCTCGGAAAACGACGTTCGTTTTCTTGATCAATTCAAATCTGTTATATAAAGTATTGGCTAAATCCTATTTTTGAGGTGCTGGCATATTATTTTATCAACAAAAATATTTTTTGTTTTATTAAAGCGGGGCTTCGCCCCCTGTCCCCACTTACTTTTTGTCATTGCCACAAAAAGTAAGCAAAAAACGCTAGGTTCACCGATGCTTCCCCGCTCTCTGCCAGAATGCAAGAATACATCGGAAAATGGGCGCTAAAATGAGTTGATTGTTTTCAGAGACTATCGTTATCTCATTTTATCGAATCCTTCCCTTCGGTCGGAATTTTCCGTGTATTCTA
>CAZEWB010000011.1:9610-18382 GCA_964515655.1 uncultured Bacteroidales bacterium | reverse complement strand
CAGGAAATCTTGATGTTAAGAACGCAATAAATAAAACCGGTACTGTTTATCTCCCGATACCTGCATCACGGGCAGGAATGGGAAAAATTCAGGCAAAGGTGCAAAGCGCACTTCGCGACCTGGATGCCGTTACTGATGAAACGGAGATCTTAAAAACAGGAACTCTTGTTGTAGTTACGGCAGTTCTTGATAACAATGTCGTTGTTGTAAAAAAAGCTTAACAATAAACAATCAAAATAACCAAAAGAAAAAGGAGGAAATATGCCTGTAGAAGTAATTCTTATTATTTGTGCTGCCCTGTTTGTATTCATTATGATCATTTCGATTTTCAGAAGATACAAACGTTGTCCGTCGGACAGAATTTTAGTCGTTTATGGTAAAGTCGGTAAGAACACCAACGAAGGTGGCCGCTCTGCAAAATGTATCCACGGTGGTGCAGCCTTTATCTGGCCGATCTTTCAGGACTATCAGTTTCTCGACCTGACACCCATATCGATCGAGGTTAATCTTACCAGCGCTCTTAGTAAGCAGAATATCCGCGTTGACGTACCATCACGTTTTACCGTTGGTGTCTCTACCGAATTCGGTATCATGGAAAATGCTGCTGAACGCTTGCTGGGCCAGAAACAGCAACAGATACATGACCTTGCCAAAGATATTATTTTTGGACAGCTAAGGTTAGTTGTTGCTACCATGGATATCGAGGAGATCAACAGCAACCGCGATAAATTTCTGGCAAACGTTTCGTCAAATGTTGAAGCAGAGTTAAAAAAGATCGGGTTAAAACTCATCAACGTTAACGTTACAGATATTAAAGACGAATCAGGTTATATTGAAGCTTTGGGAAAAGAAGCCGCTTCAAAGGCTATAAACGATGCCAAGAAAGTAGTTGCCGAGAAGAACCGTGACGGATTAGTGGGTGAAGCAAATGCAATGCAGGAACAGCGTATTAAAGTTGCCTCTGCTGACGCTTCCGCTGTAGAAGGAGAAAACCTTGCAAAGATCACCATCGCAAATTCTGTTGCAGACCGTCGTGAAAAAGAAGCCGAAGCAAACCGTAAGGCCATTGCTGCAGAAAAAGTAAAAAGTGCAAAAGCACTTGAAGAAGCATACTCTGCTGAACAGGCTGCTGAAACTGTCCGTGCATTAAGAGATAAAGCGTCTCAGATCGCTAACGTAATTGTTCCTGCTGAGATCGAAAAGCAGAAAGTTGAAATTGATGCCGAAGCAAAGGCCGAACAGACACGCCGTATCGCCAAAGGTGACGGTGATGCTATCTTCTTTAAAATGGATGCCCAGGCCCGTGGTCTTTTAGAAATACTTACGAAACAGGCAGAAGGTTTTGATAAACTTGTAAAAGCCGCAAACAATAATTCCCGCGATGCCGTAATGCTTCTTATAGCCGATAAACTTCCCGAACTTGTAAAATACCAGGTTGAAGCAATAAAGAACCTTAAGATCGACAAGGTCACTGTATGGGATAACGGTTCCTCAAATAATGCCAACGGAAAATCCTCCACTGCAAATTTCCTTTCGGGAATGCTTGGAGCAATTCCTCCTTTCGAAGACCTGTTTAAAATGGCCGGTCTTGAACTGCCCGACTATCTTAAAGGCAAGCAGCCAGTGAAGACTGAAATTACTGATGCAACTGTAATTCACGAAGAAAAAAAGGAAGAACCTAAGAAGGATGCGGGGAAGAAGTAACACCTGACTTAAAGCAACGGGATTCTGGTTGCTCGTCACTGGTTACTGGTTTCTGGTAGCCAGTTACCAGAAACCAGAAACCAGAAACCAGCCGCCCAACCCATAAACTATTAACAAATCAAAAAAAGGCCTGCTTAATCTGAGTGGGCTTTTTTATGGGCAGTGTGGAGTTGGCATAAGAAGAGCTGAGTTTAAAGGTATCATTTGAAAAAATTATACAGCATCCTCACCATAAGCAGCATCCACCGGTTTAGATTCGGGAGAGCCTTTTTGTCTAAGCCAGATAGAAAGTAAAACTATAGTTGCAACTGCTAGGAATTCACTCTGCCAGTTTTGGAATGACTCAAACCAAAACCGAGAATTGCTAATATATTGAGAAGCCGTTACCAAAGGCATATTTTTCATAAACAGCTCTTCATTAAAATTTTTCATACTTCCATAAAAATGCATGAAAAATGAGAAAAAGAATAAAATAAATAAAACAATAGTAAGCGAATTGCTATATATCTTTAACCATAGCCCACCTCTTTTTACCGGCCATGGCGCTTTGGGGTGTATCTTTGGTTCTCTGTCTACTGCTTCCTTTTTGTATAGGCTTTTAGATTCAGAAGAACCCTTTTGTCTAAGATAAATTGTAAGAAAAACATAAAACGCCATCTGTAGGAATTCACTTTCCCAGTTTTCAAAAGTAGCTTGAATAAAATGACCGCTCTTTGCATATTCAATTATAGAAAGTGGGGGAAGTCCATTTTCTTGTCTTTCCTCATCCATTGTTTTCATTCCAGCTATAAATTGACCAGCCCAAAAGACCAGCATTAAAGAAAGCAATACTATGCTTAAGCTGTTTTTGTAGATGAAAAAACGTTTTACTTTCATATTATTTTCTTTAATATCTTAAATTATCATTAATTCGTTGCCTCGCCTACAACACATTTCTCGCTTCATAATATGTGAGATTTATTTTCCGATTTTTCTGTAAACCCCTTCCGTTTTCCAACGTATTATTTTTCAAATATAAGAAAAATCAGAATACTGTTTAAAAGACTTCAGCATTTTTTTGTACTTTTATAGTTAAATGATAATGTACATTTTTATTTAATTTGGTTACCAGAAATTCTGAAACAAATGTCAAAGAAGAAACAGATAATGCCTAATGAAGGCTTCAACGAAATTCTGCTTTACACCACGCCCAATGGTAAAGTAAAGGTTGAAATATTTATAAAGGATGAGTCTGTATGGCTCACGCAGCAGAAGATTGCTGAGTTGTTCGGGGTACAGCGCCCGGCAATTACCAAACATCTAAAAAATATTTTTGAAACGGGTGAATTAAAGGAAGAAGTGGTTAGTTCCATTTTGGAACATACCACTCAACATGGCGCTATTGATGGAAAAACTCAGGAAGCAAAAGTAAAATATTATAATCTTGATGCAATTATTTCAGTGGGTTATCGTGTAAATAGCTCCAGAGCAACCGCTTTCCGCATCTGGGCAACAGAGCGTCTTAAGGAATACATCATCAAAGGGTTTACAATGGATGATGAACGCCTGAAAAACCCGAATAACATATTTGGTAAAGATTACTTTGAAGAACAATTAGCCCGTATTCGTGATATACGATCCAGCGAGAGGCGGTTTTACCAGAAAATTACAGATATATACTCTCAGTGCAGCGCCGATTACAATGTAAACGCCAGGATCACCAAGGATTTTTTTGCTACAGTCCAGAATAAACTTCACTGGGCAATTACCGGCCATACTGCAGCAGAAATAATCGCAGCAAGAGCAAACGGCACAAAAGAGAATATGGGATTAACTACATGGAAAAACGGGCCAAAGGGCAGAATCCGTAAAACCGATATAGTTACTGCAAAGAATTATCTTAACGAAGCCGAACTTGAAGGTCTTAACCGTATTGTTTCAATGTATCTCGACTATGCCGAAAATCAGGCAAACAAAGGAATTGTAATGAATATGGAGGACTGGGTAATAAAATTGGATGCCTTTTTGCAATTCAACGAGGAAGCTATTTTAAAGCATCAGGGCAAGGTTTCGCATGAGATCGCAATAAAACTAGCAGAACAGGAATTTGAAAAATACCGGATCGTCCAAAATCAACTATATGAAAGCGATTTTGATAAAGAAGTGAAAAAGATCACAGGGAAATCAAGAGAAAAAAAAGAAGAGCCTAAAAAAGATCCGGGGAAGAAATAACACTTGACTTTAAGCAAAGGGGATAAATCTGGTCATAGGTTGAAAGGTTGAGCAGCTGGTCTGGTTAATGGGTTAATGTTTATAGGGGTTGACATCAGACCATTGACTTTCAACCAAACCAGCCGCCCAACCCATAAACCATTTACAAATATCAAAAAAGGCCTGCTTAAGTTGAGCGGTTTTTTTTAATGTCTTACCTATTATTCAGATTTTCCTGAGAATCATTTTCATTTTTTTGTAAATTGCAGAGTATTTTATCAGTATTCCATGTATAAATTTGGAATCGCAATTTGAAAAAACAGCTAAAACCAAATAATATGAGAACAATTATCATTCTTATTTCCTTTTGCTTTATTGCATCAATTGCCGGCGCTCAGAAAATGAAAGATGCCGATGTTCCGCAGGGAATTAAAGAGAGTTTAAAAAAGATGTATCCGGCGGCGGAAGAACTGAAATGGCAAAAAGAAGATGCAAATATTGAAGCAGAATTTGAAGTTAATGATGTCGAAACATCTTTGCTGTTTGATGCATCGGGATTACTTATCGAAACGGAAACGGAAATATTACCTGCCGACCTGCCCATTCCGGCAAAAGAATATATTGCCAGGAATTTCCCCGACAAAAAAACAAAAGAAACATCAAAGATTGTTGACGCCGAAGGTGTGACATACTTCGAAGCTGAGATCGATAAGACCGATTACATCTTCGATGAAAACGGAAATTTCTTTAGAAAAACAGAAGAGAATAAAAAAGAAGATAAGGACTGAAAAGAATTTACTTTTGCAGTCGTACTTATTTTAAATGAAACAGGCTGTAATAAATATTTTTACAGATGGCAGCTGCCATACTCAATTGAATATTGGCGGCTGGGCTGCGATTCTATTGTTCGAAAACGAAAAGATAATTTTAAAAGGAAAAGAAATAAACACTACCCACAACAGAATGGAACTTCTGGCAGTAATAAAAGCCATAGATCATGCCTGCGAAAAGCACAAAAACCCTTCTATTACAATTCATACTGATAGTCAATATGTGTTCAGGATCCCTGAAAGAATGGAAAAACTGAGGAAGAATAAATTCATTACAAAAAAAGGAAATACGCTGCACAATGATGATCTGCTGGAATTATTAATAAAGCAGATCGAAGAGTATAAAATAGTATTTGTAAAAGTGAAAGCACACCGGAAACAGGAAAATGGAATAGTAAATTACAATACAGAAGTGGATATATTGGCGCGTCAGATGGTGAGGGAAAATATTAGCAATTAAGATATTCATTTTCATATTATTTTGACATTTATAATAATATACTTATATTTGCACAGTAAACCTGATTGGTTTACTATTATATAATCGGTTTATTATGGAAAAACTGAATCAATACATACGTGAAAGCCTTGGGCAAAATATACACACCCGCCCTTTTACTGATAAAGAAAAGAGCGTTCTCCCCTATTATATAACAACTCTCTACAATCTATACCATGCTAAATTCCTTGGTCATGAACTTGTCCTTATTGAGTTAAGAAGTACTATGGAAGGTATTCAGCAAATAGATACCAACATTCAAATGCTAAATGAAAAACTAGGAAAAGGAATTGTACTTGTATCTGAACAGATACACCCATTTCAGAGAAAGCGTTTAATTGAAAAAGGAATTAATTTTATAATCCCGGGCATTCATCTTTATTTGCCGGCTCTGCTTATTGACCTGAAAGAGATCTATGCAAAGCCAAGAAAGTTAAAAAGCAATCTTGTCCCTTCTGCCCAGTGTTTATTACTCTATTACATTCTAAATAGCACTAATGATCTTGATAACTTGTCTTTGAAAAGAATAGCTGGTAAGTTTAATTACACATCTATGGCTATCTCGAAGGCAGTGGATAATTTGCAGCAGTTTCAATTATGCGAATTACTTGGAACAAAGGAAAAGCATATTCACTTTATTGGTAATAGATCTGATTTATGGGAAAAAGCATTGCCATTTATGGTAAACCCAGTTCTTAAAAGAGTATATACTGATATTAAACCAGAGAAAGCAAAACTAAAAGCGTATACAACAGCGTTGCCTGAATATTCGAATATGAATCCCAGCAAACAAAATTATTTTGCCATTGATCGGGGTAGTTTTCTTGAATTGGAAAAAAGAAAACAAATCAAGAATTTGAATAATTTCGAGGGGATTATTTGTATTGAAGTTTGGAAATACAATCCCGTGGTTCTAAAAGAGAATTTTATTGAACTCAATGATGCTGTTGATCCTCTTTCTTTATACCTGAGTTTAAAGAATGATAATGATGAACGAACTCAAGAAGCCCTGGAGAAAATAATTGAAAAGTATATATGGTAAGAGGGCTGGAAAAATTTAAGGAGTTCTTCAGTGACTACACTAATAATTACGTAATAATTGGAGGCACTGCCTGCGATATTATAATCAGCGATGCTGCTTTTGTTCCCAGGGCAACCAGGGATATTGACATTATTTTAATAGTTGAAGCATTGAACACAGACTTTGTAATGCAATTTTGGAAATTTGTAAAAGCAGCAAACTACAAGCGTCAGGAAGTGGGCGGTGAGGAAAGAAAGTATTATCGTTTTACGAAACCGGCTGTCATGGAATTTCCTATACAGATAGAATTATTCTCCCGCAAACCTGATGTTATTGTTCTTGAAAAAGGAGCACACCTTACACCCATTCCGGTTGATGACGATCTTTCGAGTTTATCTGCTATCCTGTTGAGCGAAGATTATTATGATTACATGATTCATCACAGTTCTGTAGATAATGCCATCAGGCTTGCCAATATTGAAGCATTGATATGCCTTAAGGCAAAAGCTTTTCTGGAAATTTCAGAACGAATTACAGATGGGAAAAAAGAAGACACCCGACATCTTCGCAAACACAAAACCGATGTTTTCAGATTAGCCCTGATGCTTGCCCCGGATAATATATACGAGTTACCGGATAGCATTAAGAATCATCTTCAGTCTTTTGTAAACTCGGTTGCCGGAGATCTTCCAGACAAAGCAATCTTCAAAGAAATGGGAGCAGGAAATATTGATGTGGACGAACTATATAAACAAATCCTGAGAAGTTTTAAATTGAATAATCCTGTTTAAAACAGAAAAAAAGGTTTCAGACCTATATGCGGGTATTGAATAATAAATATAATAAAAGCGTGTATGCTTTTGTGTAAACCGCCCAAAAAAGAAGGGTTTCAGAAAACTCTGAAACCCTTGTCCTGTCTTTGTCGGGGCGATGTGACTCGAACACACGACCCCTTGCACCCCATGCAAGTACGCTAGCCAACTGCGCCACGCCCCGATTTTCCCCCGTTACAAATATTTTGAACGGGCAGCAAAATTAAATTAACATCTTTTAATTACCAAATAATTTTAAAACTTTAATTTTGAGGGCTGATTTTGTTTTCAGATGTATAGGGCAGTACTCATTCTTTTGTTTTTTCCAACTCTGCTTTTCGGGCAAAAATTCACCGTAAGCGGGTATGTGCGCGATAAAGCCACAGGTGAGGACATGCCCGTAGCAAGCGTTTATGTCAAAGAGCTTGCAAAAGGAACAACTTCCAACACATACGGATTCTTTTCACTCAATCTTCCTAAAGGCGAATATACTCTTCAGATCACCTACATCGGATACAAAGAGTTTTCAAAAAAAATTACACTGGACAAGGATATTAAAATTAACGTGCCTCTTGAATCAGCTTCAATAGTTACTAAAGAAGTAACTGTAACCGGCGAAAAGCAGGATAATAATGTACAAAGCATAGATATCAGCACTGTTAAAATGCCGGTTGAGCAGATAAAATCGCTGCCTGCATTCATGGGCGAAGTTGACATTTTAAAGTCAATTCAGTTGTTGCCGGGCGTTCAGTCATCGGGCGAAGGCAACAGCGGGTTTTACGTACGGGGGGGCGGGCCAGATCAGAACCTCATAATTCTCGACGATGCAGTTGTTTATAATGCCGGACATCTTTTTGGTTTCTTTTCTGTCTTCAACGCTGATGCCGTAAAAGATGTGAGCCTTATTAAAGGAGGCATGCCCGCACAATATGGGGGACGTCTTTCAAGCGTTCTTGATATAACGATGAAAGAGGGAAATAACCAACAGTTCAAATACGACGGAGGAATAGGGATCATTTCTTCACGCTTCACCGCCCAGGGTCCCATTAAAAAAGACACCAGCAGTTTTATTGTATCTGCCAGAAGAACATACATCGATGTCTTTGTAAAGCCATTTGTCAAAGACAATCTTAAGGGAACAGGATATTATTTTTACGACCTGAACACCAAGATCAACTACAGGTTTTCAGATAAAGACCGTCTGTTCCTGAGCGGATATTTCGGGCGCGATGTTTTTTCGTACAGGAATAAAAACGATGGATTTTTTATACGTATCCCATGGGGAAATGCAACAGGATCGCTCAGATGGAACCATTTGTTCTCAAGCAAACTCTTCCTCAACACAACTGCATGTATAAGCGATTACAAGTTCAGTTTCGAAGCCGAACAGGAAAGTTTCGAATTCAAAATGTTTAGCGGAGTCAACGACTACAGCCTGAAAAACGATTTCAACTGGATACCTGATGTCAGGCATAACGTCAAATTCGGGCTTCAATATTTTTATCACATTTATACTCCGAACGGAGCAACTGCAAGGATAGGCGAAACAGAATTTGATACCGGAGAGATCATTATGTACCATTCCCACGATTTTGCAGCATATATCAACGATGAGTTCGACCTGACAGAAAAGATCAAACTGAACGGAGGAGTTAGGGCTACGTACTTCGCTCATGTGGGACCTTTCACCAGGTACATTGTCGGTAATAAAGGTAT
>CAZEWB010000011.1:0-9600 GCA_964515655.1 uncultured Bacteroidales bacterium | reverse complement strand
CCTGTTGAATATTTAATAGTATCGATATTAATACCTTTATTACCGACAATGTACCTGGTGAAAGGTCCCACATGAGCGAAGTACATTGTCGGTAATAAAGGTATTAATATCGATACTATTAAATATTCAACAGGTACAAATCTTGCAGACTACCAGCATATAGAACCACGCTTGTCGCTGAGATATGTCATTGATAAAAACTCAAGTATAAAAGCAGCATATACGCAGAATTACCAATATGTCCACATGGCCAGCCTTTCATCTTCCATGCTTCCCACCGACGTTTGGATGCCATGCACGGAGTTGATCAGGCCGCAATTCTCA
Source organism: uncultured Bacteroidales bacterium (assembly GCA_964515655.1). Lineage (GTDB taxonomy): Bacteria > Bacteroidota > Bacteroidia > Bacteroidales > GWA2-32-17. Next base: position 9,276 of record CAZEWB010000011.1, on the reverse strand, counting down.
ACTCAGTATGCTATGGGATATTTCAGGAATTTTAAAGACAATGTTTTCGAAACTTCAGTTGAAGTTTATTATAAGGATATGAAAAACCTTATTGAATACAAGGAAAACCTGACAGCCGAGAGCGATGTGGGAACAAATCCTGACAATAACTTCGCATTCGGGAATGGTTATTCGTACGGGGCAGAGTTCTTTTTCAAAAAAAGAACAGGGAAACTGACAGGATGGATTGGGTATACCTGGAGCCATACAAGACGTAAATTCCCTGATATAAACAACAGCGTTGAATTCCCTGCAAAATACGATCGCAGACACGATATTTCTTTTATTGCACAATACGATTTCAACGATGAATGGCAGGCTGCAGCAGTCTGGGTATACGCAACCGGAAATGCCACTACTCTTCCCGTTGCACGCTATCTGATAGACGGAAGACTTCAGGTGATATATGGGGACAGGAACAGTTTCAGAATGGCCGATTATCACAGGGCGGATATTTCGGTGACATATACTCCGAAGACAGATAAAAAATGGAAGTCTTCGTGGAACTTCTCTGTTTACAATGTTTATAATCGTTACAACCCGTATTTTATTTATTTCAGCAGTGATGTAAAACTCGAAGAATTGTCTATTATAACAAAGGCCAAGCAGGTATCGTTGTTCTCGATTTTGCCTTCGATAACATATAATTTCAGTTTCTGATGATAAAATTTTAGACAGGATTACAGGATTAACACGATAATAAATAAATGCACCATGCGTATAACCAAAACCTGTAAATCCTGAAATCCTGTCAAAAAGATGAAATATAAACACATGAAGAAAATATCATATACTCTGGTACTTTTAGCATTCTTAGGATGCGAAAAGGAGATCACAGTTGATTTACCGCATCACGACCCTATACCGGTAATTGAAGGAGGAATTGAACAGGGTGGATATCCCTGGGTTTTCATAACCCGTACTGCCGGGTATTTTGATAATTTCGATACAAGTGTTTTTATAAACATGATAGACACATCAGCAACCGTTATTGTTAGTAACGGAACTATAACAGATACACTTGCCCATACATTTGATTTCTATCAGTTCCCTTTCTTTAAATATACAGGCACTAAGTTTACAGGTGAAGTCGGAGGCACATATTCACTTACTGTTATAACAGGTGGAAAGACATATACTGCAACGTCTTCTATCCTTCCTGCAGTACATCTCGACAGCCTGAAATTCAAACCTGAAATCGGAATTGATACTCTTGGTTATATCTGGATATATCTCGTTGACCCTCCGGGACCCAATTACTACCGTCTTTTTACAAAAGTCATCGGAAAAGACTCCATCTATTTGCATCCTTTCCCTTCGACAACCGACGACAAATTTTTCGACGATCAGAAAGCAGAATACGAAGTTTTCAGAGGACGCAATCCACTTGAAGACAATCTTTACGATGATAATGGTATAGGACAGGACGGTGTTGCACGATGGTATTTCCGCTCAAGCGAAACAGTAGCAGTAAAAGTTTGTGCTTTGGACAAAGAGCATTTCGACTTCTGGTACTCAACCGAACAGCAATATATGTCGGACGGCAATCCCTTTGCATCTCCTGTAAGTGTAAAGACAAACATTCAGGGCGGTGCAGTTGGCGTTTGGGGCGGGTACGGGGTAAGTATTGATACGATTGACATTCCCGAAAGCCTCAAAAAGAAATAGTCGGCAGTCATCAGTCGGCAGTCAACTGCCTACTGTCAACTGCCTACTGTCAACTGATGACTGATTTAATCAATTTTAACAAACCCGTTTCCGCTAAAACAGTATTTTTGCAGTATCTCAAAACAATAATAGAAATGGCATTATTTGGCACTTTAAACACAAACTCAGGAAATTACAAAGGAAGCATTAAATCGACAGAAAAAGTAAGGGTTTTAATCATCGGCAGCGGTCCTGCGGGCTACACAGCCGCTATATATGCAGCACGGGCGAATCTGAAACCTGTGTTATACGAAGGCTTACAGCCCGGAGGTCAGTTAACTATCACAACAGAAGTTGAGAATTTTCCGGGTTACCCCAAAGGAGTCACCGGAACGGCAATGATGGAAGATATGAAAGTACAGGCAACACGTTTTGGTACAGACGTTCGGTTCGGAGTAGCAACTTCAGTTGACTTTTCGGGAAAGCCTCACAAAGTTATTATTGATGAAGAACATCAGATAGAAGCAGATGCTGTAATTATTGCAACAGGTGCTACAGCAAAATTTCTGGGCCTTGAATCTGAGAAAAATTTCGCCGGCAGTGGTGTAAGCGCCTGCGCAACATGCGACGGATTCTTCTTTAAAGGCAAAGATGTCGCTGTAGCCGGCGGTGGCGATACTGCATGCGAAGAAGCAACCTATCTTTCCGGTCTCTGCAATAAAGTTTACATGATAGTCCGCAAACCATATCTGAGAGCTTCCAAAGCCATGCAGGGCAGAGTAATGAGAACTAAGAACATCGAAATACTTTTCGAACATACAACAAAAGAAATTGTCGGAGACATGTCAGGTGTTAACGGTGTTATAATTACAAATTCAAAAAACGAAGAAAAAAAGTTTGATGTATCAGGATTTTTCGTAGCAGTAGGTCACCATCCAAACAGCGGAATTTTCAAGCCTTGGATAAAAACAGACGAAACCGGCTATATCATTACAGTTCCGGGTACTTCTAAAACAAATGTACCCGGCGTTTTCGCATGCGGCGATGTACAGGATAAACATTACCGTCAGGCTGTTACAGCAGCAGGATCAGGTTGCAAGGCTGCACTTGACGCTGAAAGGTATCTTGGAGAATAAAACAGTTAATAACTAAGGAAATTGTTAATAAGATTTGCAATTATCAATTATAAACATGACAAATCACCTTGACAGTTACACCGTAATAAAATATCTTTGCAGTCCATTTTAAAAAAACTCCAAATAAATATTAATCAAAATTCAAACCTATGAAAAAGTTGACTTTTCTATTTCTGGTTCTCGTTCTTACAGGGATTTCCGGAATGTTAAAGGCCCAGGTAAGTGGTTACACCTTTAGCAGTACGACCGGAACATACACACCTATAACAGGTGGCACAGTCTTAAGGGATGGTACATTAACAATGGACAGCTGGACATCTGCTGCCATTACAATCCCTTCCTTTACATTTAACGGCGTTGCATATACAACTGCTTATGTAACATCAAACGGATTACTTAACCTTGGCGGTACTGCTCCCAGTACCACTTCGTATACTGCGATCAGTTCAACAACCGGATCAGGTTATAGCATCTGTCCTTTTAACGCTGACCTCGACAGGGTAAATACTACTGCCAGCCCTGAAATTCGCTGGGAAACAGTTAGTAATGAAATTATTTTTCAATGGACACAGGTAAAAAGATACGGAGTTACTGAAAGTTTCGATTTCCAGGTAAGGCTTAATACAACAAACGGACAAATAAAATTTGTTTACCAGTTGAATTCCGGACCAGCAGCAAGTACATCATATCAACCTCAGGTCGGTATAAGAACATCTGCTACAGATTACAATAATCGTCTTGTTGCAATTGGAACTGAAGACTGGGTAACATCACTTCCCGGAACAGCAAATAATAACACTTGCCGGTATACTTCTGCAGCACCTGCAAAAGGATTTGTTACAGGTCTTACATACACTTGGACAGCGCCAACCTGTTTATCACCTACAGCTATTATCACGTCAAATATTACTACAACAGGCGCTGATATTTCCTGGACTGCTCCCGCAATGGGATCGCCGATAAACTATGAATGGAAAGTTGTTGCACTGGGCGCCGGTTCAGGCGGGGCCGCTGTGGCATCAGGTTCAACAGTTCATCCCGTTGTTACTGCAAGTGCAAGCGGGCTTACTACTGCTACACCTTATGATATTTTTGTTAGGACAGACTGCGGCGCCGGTGATTTCAGTGCATGGGCAGGCCCCGTCTCTTTTACAACTTTATGCACTCCTTCCTCAATTCCCTATTCACAGAATTTTGAGACTGCTGTTCCTCCTGCAATTCCTATCTGTACTTCAGTAGAGAATGCCGGAACAGGAAATCTCTGGACAGTTATTAACAATCCGGGTTATGGTTTTACAAGCAATACCATGAGATACCTATACAATGCTTCCAATAATGCAAATGCCTGGTTCTACACACAAGGTATTACCTTAAACTCAGGAACCTCTTACAGGATAACATTCAGATATGGAAATAATTCAACTACATATACCGAGAAATTAAAAGTAGCATACGGTTTAAATCCTACCTATACTGCAATGACAAATGTTCTCCTTGATTTTCCATCGATAAACTTGGGGACACCTCAGAATGCGTCATTTGATTTCATTCCTGCGTCAACAGGAGTGTACTTCATTGGATTTAATGCATATTCCGATGCAAACCAGTATTCATTATATGTAGATGATATTATTATTGATCTGACACCTTCCTGTCCTGCCCCCACAGCTCTTAATACCTCAAACATAACCAGTAATTCCGCCCAAATCGGATGGACCAACGGCGGCAGCGAAACCGAATGGTATATAATATACGGCGCCCCGGGATTTGATCCTTTAACAGAAGGAACTCTGATAAACACCGGTATTACAAATCCTTATGTTCTTTCAGGTTTAACTTCAGCCACTGCATATCAGTTTTATGTTAAAGCTATTTGCGGCGTTGGTGATGAAAGTGCATGGGCAGGTCCTTTTTCTTTTACAACTCTGTGTAATGCATTTACAACACCGTTTACTGAAGGATTTGAATCTGCAATTGCACCCCCTGTCTGTTGGACAATGGCTTATGCAAATGCATCTCCGCCTGCAGGAAATTTAATGACACATTCTACAGATATCGCATTCGCAGGTACAAGGTCTTTCAGATTTTCTTCATTTAGCTCCGGTGCACCTTATAATGAATATTTGATTTCCCCTGAATTAAGTTATACTCAGAGTATGCAGTTAACTTTCCAGTACAGGTGTTCAGATCCTTACGAAGAAGTCTTTGCAGTTGGAACTTCAACTACCGGTAATAATTATACTACTGATTTTACATGGGGAACCGATATTATTGATGCAAGCGATACCGAATGGAAGCAATATACTGCAATTATTCCTGCAGGAACAAAATATGTCGCTATTCAATATAAATCAGATTGGATGTATTATCTTTATATTGATGAGTTCAATATTCAGGTTCCCCCAACATGTAATGTTCCTACTGCTTTATCTATTTCAAATATTACTACTACCGGTGCAGATATATCATGGACAGCTCCATTATCGGGTACTCCTTCAGGTTATGAATGGTTAGTTGTTGCTCAGGGAGATGGAACAACAGGAACACCTGTAGCAACCGGAACAACAACTCATCCTACAGTTACTGCGAATGCAACCGGGTTGACTCCTTCTACACCTTATGATGCATATGTCAGAACATTTTGTGGTGGCAGCGATTATAGTGTATGGGTAGGACCATTTTCGTTTTCTACCCTATGCAGTAATACTTCAGTACCATATTCTCAAAATTTTGAGACTGCAACTCCTCCAAACCTGCCTTTATGCACTTCAGGTGAAAATGCCGGAACCGGAAATCTCTGGACGGTTTATAGCAATCCGGGTAATGGTTTTACAAGTAACACTTTAAGGTATCAGTATAATTCTACTAACAATGCTGATGCCTGGTTCTATACACAAGGTATTACCTTAAACTCCGGAACATCTTACAAAATTACTTTCAAATATGGAAATAATTCCACTACTTATACCGAAAAACTAAAAGTAGCATATGGTTTAAATCCTACTTATACGGCAATGACAAATGTTCTTCTGGATTTTCCTTCAATAAATCAGGCAACACCTCAGAATGCAATTTATAATTTTACACCCACCGCAACAGGCGTGTACTATATAGGATTTAACGCATATTCTGATGCTGATCAGTATTCATTGTATGTAGATGATATTATAATTGAATTGACTCCATCCTGCCCTGCCCCGACAGTTCTTACTTTCTCAAACGTTACAAGCAATTCAGCTCAACTTGGTTGGACTAACGGAGGTTCCGAAACAGAGTGGTATATAATTTATGGCGCTCCTGGCTTTAATCCCGCTACCGAAGGTACATTGATCAATACAGGTGTTACTAATCCTTATACCCTTAACGGACTGACAGCTCAGACTCCATATGAATTCTATGTAAAAGCCATTTGCGGCGTTGGTAACGAAAGCTTATGGGCCGGTCCTTCAGCATTTATGACTTCTCAGGTTCCTTTCCCCATTCCTTTTACCGAAACTTTTGAAATATGGCCCAACGGATGGTCTGTCATAAACGGGACTCAGGTAAACCAGTGGAATGTAGGGTCCGCAGTTTCATTTAACGGAACTCAGTCGGCATATATCTCCAATGACCTCGGTGTGACCAATGCTTATAATCTCACTGCAACATCAGTAGTTCATGCTTTCCGCGACATTCAATTCCCAAATACTACAAATAATTTCAACCTTAAATTCAACTGGAAAGGACAGGGAGAAGGTACAACTCCATATTATTACGATTACCTTAGTGTATATCTTGTCCCTACTTCTACCATTCCTGTTTCCGGGACAGAATTAGCTTCCGGTCAGGTTGGAGATTATTATAATTTACAGGCAACCTGGCAAACAGTTAATCTGGAATTACCAAGTGCCACCTATGCAAACCAGACGATGCGCCTTGTTTTCACATGGGTTAACGACAACTCACTGGGAACTCAGCCACCTGTTGCAGTTGATGATATTGCAATTACTGAAATTACCTGCAATGCACCAACAGTACCTGCGGCAGGCAATATTACAACCACATCTGCTGACCTTAACTGGACCAACGGTGGTACCGAAACAGAATGGTATATCATATATGGTGCTCCCGGCTTTAATCCCGCTACCGAAGGCACATTAATTAATACAGGTGTTACCAATCCATACACACTTACCGGTTTAACAGGTGCCACAACATATAGTTTTTATGTAAAAGCTATCTGCGGCGTGGGAGACGAAAGCATCTGGGCCGGACCGTATACATTTACTACCGGATGTGATGTTTATAACGCTCCTTTCAGCGAAACCTTTGATGGTATTATCTTAGGTGCAATTCCAATGTGCTGGAGTAAAATAAGGATACACACCAGCATTTCTGCCGTTGTCGGAGCGGAATCATCTAATTCTCCTTACACTACTCCTTACCATCTCCGCATATACAACAGCTGGACTGCAGATGCCGCCGCAAAACTGATGCTTATTACGCCTGAACTTGCAAATATTACAAGCAACCAGATCCGTTTCTATGCAAAAGCATCTACCGCTGCAGAACCACTTATCATAGGCACTATAACTGACCCGACCAACCCTGCCACATTTACTCCTTTTGACACAATAACTAACCTTACTACAACACATACTGAATACACAATAAAATTTGATACCTATTTAGGTACAAATACATATATCGCATTCAGTCATGGCAATCCCGGAGCCGGTACAGGTCGTTCAATTTTTATTGACAACTTCATTTACGAAGATATCCCTACCTGCTTTAATCCGACAAACATAGTTTTATCAGGCATCACGACCAGTTCAGTAATTGTATCATGGACTGCACCTACACAAGGAACACCGGTTAGTTACACATGGAAAATCGTTAATTTGGGTGACGGTCCTAACGGCACTGCTATTGCTCAGGGGATCATCCCTCATCCTACTACTACGGTTACTGCAACCGGACTCTCCCCCTCTACTACTTACGAATTGTGGATGAGAACCGAATGCGGCGGAAGTGACTACAGCGCTGGTGCTGGCCCTATTGTTTTTTCAACACTATGTACTTCGTTCAGTATTCCTTTTAATGAAGAATTCGACGCAACAATTATTCCTGCATGCTGGTCGCAAACTTTTAGCGGAACACTCACATCAAACCGCTGGAATCTTAACCTTACCAATATCGCCGGTAGCACTCCAAACGAAATGAGGGCATCATTCCAAAGTGGTACAGGTATTTCCCGTCTTATTTCACCTGCCCTGAACACAACAGGTCTGAGCAATCTTTTGCTTTCCTTTATCACTATGTATGATGATTACGATATTGGGGCTTCAATAAAAATCCAGTCAAGTACCGATGGTATTACATGGACTGACGAAGGTACTGCTTATCCAACAGGTTCAGGCGACTTACCTGCCGGCACTGTTCTGAATGTTCCGGTTTTAAATAATCTTGGCGGAACTACTTACATTGCATGGGTAATAGATGGAGATCACTATCAGTATGATTACTGGTACATTGACAGTGTAGTAATAAAAGTTCCGAATACCCAGGCTGAAATTCTAACATTCGACATCCCTACACAGGTAAGTTCAACAATCAACAGTACTAATGCAACTGTTAATGTAGTTATGCCTTACGGTACAGATCCTACCATCCTGATCCCCACATTTACACTTTCTAACGGAGCTACTGCAAAAGTAAACTCAGTACTACAACAAAGTGGCGTAACGTCTAACAACTATACAAGTCCTCTTGTTTATAACATACGTGCTGAAAATCTTATTTTTGTAAAAAACTGGACAGTTACTGTTACTGTTGAAGCAGGAAGTTCCGATGCTGAAATCCTGACTTTCGATATTCCTGCACAAATCAGTTCAACTGTTACAAGCGCTTCTGCCACTGTTGATGTTGTAATGCCATACGGTACTGACCTTTCTTCGCTCACACCCACTATCACAATATCTGCAAATGCAACAATTGACCCGTTATCAGGTATAGCCCAGGATTTCACAAGTGCGTTTAATTATGAAGTTACAGCTCAGGATGCAACAATAAAAGACTGGACTGTTAACGTAACAAATGAGTTGAGCAACGAAGCCGAAATTCTTACTTTCTCATTTGCAGAAGAAACCGGACCGGCAACTATTAATTCAGGCGCAGGTACAATCAGCATTGAAGTTACAAACGGAACAAATCTGGTTTATCTGGTTCCCACAATTACAATTTCACCTGATGCAACTATTGACCCTGCTACCGGAATCGGACAGGATTTCACATCTCCATTTGTTTATACGGTAACTGCTCAGGATGGAACAATCAAGACATGGACTGTAACTGTAACTGAAGCCGTTATTGGAATCGTTTACTGGACATTTCCTAACAACCCTGACGATGCAACTGCTGAAGGTGGAATTCCTGCAAACATTGCAAAAACAAACCAAACACACCCAACACA
>CAZEWB010000010.1:17191-18787 GCA_964515655.1 uncultured Bacteroidales bacterium | reverse complement strand
CCTTTGAATTTGGGACTTGAAATTTTGGACTTGGGGCTTATTCACTGTCTTTTTGAGTAACATCAGTTGTGATGCATAATTTTTCGCGGGAGGTTTTGCCGTTTTCATTTGTAAGTGAAACTGAATAATAGCCGGCGGGCAGTTCAGACAGATCAGCAAATGCTGCGTTATCGGCATTGAAAACCAGACGACCGGTCATATCATAAACATAAACGGAACTGTAACCCTGATTAAAATTCAATATTCCGCTTGTGGGGTTAGGATAGAACAACGGGATTGTTCCGGAAAGAATAGCTGCCGTGCCGGTATAATCTGAGATCTTTGTTATCCCTGCGCCGGTTGATACCCACACGCTGCCGGTGTTATCAATTGCCATTTTTTTGACAAGGTGATCGGCAATTCCGTTCACTGTGTTGTACGAAACCCAAGGGCCGCCATTGCTCCATGACACTCCGCCATCCAGCAGATAATCCACAAACATAGATATCCAGATCGTTCCGTCGCTAGCAATGTCAATATCCATAATATAATTATTGTATATTCCGGTGGCTTGTGAAATACTGTCGGTCCATACCAGCGAAGAATTGAAACGTGAAATACCGTAAAGCGTACCGGCAAGCATATTGCCTGAATTATCAACTGCAATACACGAAATATACTGGCTCTGCATTCCGTCTAAAGTGTCTATCTGGGTATAAATTGAACCATCGTATTTTATTACGCCGTTTTCCCATGTCCCAAACCATTTGTTACCGGCTGCGTCTATGTGGATCGTTGTAATCAGGTCTGTAGGGAAACCTCCCGCTGTATTATAAGTTGTCCATATTGTGCCGTTGAAATTAGAAACACCTGACGTGGTTCCGAACCAAACCGAACCATCAATATCACCGGCAATTGAATTTACAGCGTTTTCAACAAGACCGTCTACTGTTGTATACGTTGTCCAGTTTGTGCCATCATACACACTAACTCCCACATCAGTACCAATCCACACATCATCGTTTCCATCTACAGCAATACAATTAATGTACTCATCCGCTATTCCGTCTCCAACATGATAAGATGTCCATGTTATACCATTATACATAGCGACTCCATTGGCAGTTCCGATCCAGATATTGTTGCTCTGGTCAACCGCAACACCTCCGTTAATAAAGTTATCCGGCAGGCCATCAGCAGTAGTAAAAGAAGTGAAAGTCTGAGCCATCATATTCCCCGAAAGGAAGAGGCAGAAGACAAGAATCAGATAAGTACAAAAATGTTTCATATGTTTAATTTTTACATATAATCGTACAAGTGGACATTCCATAATTATACGCTTGTGTCTTTAGCCACAGATTTCGCAGATTTTCACAGATTCTTTTCTGTGTAATACGTGTAATCTGTGGCAAAATACAGCGAGTCACATTCAACAGCATTTTCGAAATTATTTGATTAAGCAGATACGTTCGCGTAACAAAATTTGTCCTTCCTTTAAAATACTTATGTAGTAAATTCCGTTTTCAAGATTCGAAATATCTGCTTCGGCAGAATTTAAAGACTTTGCAACATTAACACCGCATGAATTGCAAACCAAAACCAAACACACCCAACACA
>CAZEWB010000010.1:0-17181 GCA_964515655.1 uncultured Bacteroidales bacterium | reverse complement strand
CAGCATGAACTGTACACCAATACCTGAAGTCCATCGGTATTATCAATGCCGCTGATATATATCATCCCTGATGCAGGGTTGGGATATACTCTTAAAGATTCGGGTTTTGGGGTTTCAACTCCGGTAATGAAATTATACACTTCCGACATTGAACTGCAACCGTTGGCATCGGTGATCATAACCTGATAATTTCCATCCTGACCCGGAGAATAATTCTGGCTTACAGCGCCTCCAACCGGATTTCCGTCCATATACCACTGATATGCTTGTCAACAATGCATTTGGCTCTATTTCGGAAATTACAGGCAGTGCGGGCAGACTGTTTATTGTAATTGAAACTGTTGCAGTTTCGCTGCATCCGATAGTCGGATTTGTTACTGTTACAGTATATGTATTAACTGTAGTTGGGTTCACTGTAATATTTGCCGTTGTCTGTCCTGAAGACCATAAATAAGTATAGGAGGGGCTTGTTTCGGTTACTGAAACTGCAGTTGAAGATATTATTACTTCATCACCTTCGCAGATCGTTGCGGATGAAGACGAAGCTGTTACTATCGGTCCCCGCACAAAGCACTTGGTAAAACGGTAAGCGTGCGATGAACTGGCAGCAGATTTCGTCCATAAAACAGTACCGGATGAATTTATTTCATAAATAGAGCCAAATGCATTGTTGACAAGCATATTTCCGTTGGGAAGTTGTTGCGAATTACCTTCGTTGGATGCAGTCCAGGTTGCAGTATAACGATAAGCATAGGTTGTTGGGGTAAATGCAGTTCCGGGAGTATGTGAATAGTTGTAACCGCTGTATGGCGGATTCCAGATATCTATTGCTGTTTTTCCACCTGCGCCCCCCTGGTTGTTGTATCCGCATAAATAATTCGGATAATTGGGATTATCAGCCGGAACCCAGTGAGCATCATGCACAACATTAAAGTTGGTTGTTCCGGTAGCGTCATAGTTTACAGGTTTTCCCCAGCGATAAAGAAAATCTCCTCCCTTTCCTGAGTTTCCCCCTGAATGAGTAACAGCCTCTGCTGTGGTTGTGCTATGGTCAATTACATAGCATTCATTTGTCATATGAATACTTATTGCGATCTGGTCGAGATCTGCTCTGTAATCAAGACCGTTCATGTGGAACCTGTCCTGACCTGAAGTACAATTAATGTCCATACGTTCGGGATAGTCAAGCACATCTGTGACGTAATTGTCTTTTAATGAATTTGCTTCCTGACACAGGTGATCCCATAAATGCCATTCCCAAACGACCTGGAAAGTAGTGGCGCCGGTTTGTTTTAATTCAACGATTTTCTCTGACCATATACCTGTAGATGCACTTGTAGCTCCTGCCTGTATTGCCTGTGCAGATGTCTTAACCTCATACGAGATTAACAGCACATTTCCATTGGGCAACGGACAAATATCATGGTGCATACACATGGTTGATGTGGAATAAACCACATCCCATGTAACAGTACCATTCCACGCGACTTTCTGAAAACCTCCTGTCATGCCGCCGCCGTTCAGAACATTACCGGTATATGAGTATGTACGGACAAGCGTGTCGCCATATACCATATAAGTAGAGTAACCGTTTTTCTTTGAAGAAGAAAATGTCCATTGTTTATATGTAACAGGAGTATTTGCAGTATCTATAAGATATGCCTTTGTGTTATTTTTGGGAGCATACAGAGTGTAAAGTCCCCACTGCTGAGCATTTAATACTGATGTGGAAATAAGCCCGGTTATAACCATCAGAATTGCTAAAAACCTTTTTTTCATATTCGTCTCTTTTTATTTTTTAAGACCTCGAATAACAACTCAAAGTTGCACAAATTTACAAACATTTACAATTCGATGTTAACTTTAACATAAGGGCGGCTCTAAAAACTGATGTTATGCATAGTTTTTAGACACAAATTTAACGAATTATCTTTTAGACACGGATTACGCGAATTTGCACGAATTATAGTGGTATATGTGTATTTATCCTTAATGTATAAATTTGCTTGATTGTTTTGGTATATCGATTATTGTATTCTTAAATGTATTTATGGGTTGATTATTTGCGTAATAATTGTTCTATTATTTGATGATTTCAATTTGATTAGGCAAAAACATTTATTGGTTATCTTATGCTATAGGTCGCTTTCTTCTATTCCAGATAATTTCATAAGGCTTTTTAATAAACCTGTTTTTAAATCGTCATTTTTATGGACTGGTATAACTAATAAAATTTCGGTGCCTTGTTTGCTATAAATATGATGGCTTCCATTTATTCGCTTTAAAATCCATCCTTTATCTTCGACTAATTTGCAGAATTTCTTGCCACTAATTGATTTCATACTACCATTTCAAAAATTTTACAATCTGTATCATTTTGCTTATATTGAGATGATGTATTATTCATAGATTCATCTTCCCTGACTTTTAAATATCCTTCAACAGCCTCATATATGTTAGGAAACAAATCTTCCATTGTATTTGCTTGAGTAAAGCAACCAGGTAATGATGGTATTTCTGCCCAAAATCCCTGTTTCTCATCTTTATGTATTAATACTTTCAATTTCATAATCTTTTATTTTTAGATAGCTTTGATACAAAAATAGCAAATTTATATGATTATATCAAATTTATTTTGCTTTTATACCAATACGTTTAGTAATGAATTGTCTGTACTGAATAAACTAGTAGTACTTTTTTAACATTATTTTTTTTGATTGGCATTATTCACATTTGTTTTTCAGCGGAATTATATCAACTAATTTTTCTCTTTTATAGTCACTAATTTTGGGATGGATGCTTTCGCACCGCATTTTTTCTAACGGCGGCAAACAGAACCACAATGCCCAACTTTCAACTTTTATGTCAAGGTGCAACTTTGTCGGCATTTGGTTTTGTTTGTTGTTACCAAACGTAATTTATTGTTAGTCAAATATTAACTTACCACTTTTCACAACTCTGTCTTCGTTTAATATATTATAAAAGTAAATTCCGCTTTTAATTTTATTTCTGCAAAATTCGGTGTTTTGGTCTAAAAGAACAGATTCTAAAATTATTTTTCCTAATAAGTCATATAAGCAAAATTTAAGATTTGATTTAATAAGACCACCAGTTACTACTTGAAATTTTGAAGAAACAATTGATGGATAAATTGCAAATTTATTGTTTGAAATTTCACTTGTCAAATTTGTAGTTGTGTCACAGTTACTACCAACGGAAATAGTGTCTATAAGTACGTCTACGCAACCAAACTCATCCCCAATTATCAGAGTTACAATATAGCTTCCGGAATCTGAATATATATGAGTTGGATTTTCTAAAACACTATATGCACTGCTGTCACCAAAATCCCAATTCGAAAAATTCATTGGAAAACCAGAAGTAGAAAAGTTTTGAAATGTAACATTTAAATTGTTATTTGTGTCTAAAGTCGCAGTATAACAGAAAATTGCAAAACAAGAGTCAAGAATTTGCGAATAAAGAGAATTTGATATTAAAATCAAAATACAAGTCAATAATCTTATTTTTTTCATAGGTAAGTGATTTTTGTTATTATAGTTGGTAACGTTTATACCCCACCAAACGTTTGGGTTATACGCCCAAAATGGACGGGGTAAGCCAAGCGTTGTTTGGGTTATTATTTTGTAAAAATAAGAAAAAAAACAATACAAAAATGTTTTTTTTTACCTTTGGTGCAACCAAAATAATAATAATTCGTCTTAATAAACACATAAAATAAATCTTATGAAAGCTTTGAAAATTTTCTTTAACATTTTATTGCTTCCTGCAATGCTGAACTTCGCTTCCGCAACCGATTACTACTGGGTAAACGGAGAGGGTGGCTGGAAAGATTATACCAACCATTGGGCTACAAGTTCGGGTGGTAGTACATTTCATACAAGTGTTCCCAAACTCACCGATAATGTATTTTTCGATGCAAATTCATTTCCTTTTGCTAATGATACGGTCACTGTTGATACAACCGCAGAATGTCTGAATATGGACTGGACAGGTTGTACTAACAATCCCACAATATATGGCAGTAATTCAATAATTATTAACGGTTCGCTGATCCTTGTTCCCGGAATGACCTTCGGGCTTTCCAGCAACATCCGTTTTGTTTCGCCCCTTCCGGGAAATGTGGTTGATTTTGCCGGGCTGATTCCTGCAACATTATGGGGAGTTGAATTTTCGGGTTATGGCGAATGGACACTGCAATCGGATATTGACGTTTCGACAACTTTCGGACAGATCACTCATTCGGGCGGAACGCTCAACACAAACAACTTCGATCTGAAGTGCGGCATGTTCAATTCATGGTTTAATGTAATACCAAGGACTATCAACCTCACAGGATCTAAAGTATATTGTAATAATCTAATGATAAATCCCGGGGCTGATCTTAATTTTAACGCCGGGACTTCCGAGATAATTTTGGGCCAGGCTTGGTTTATGGGCAACGACATGACCTTCTATGACTTTACCTTCAGACCTTCTTTTCCCGGTGAGATCAACCTTATGGGCTCAGCCACCTTCCATACTTTAAATATTGCCAGTGATTCAGTAAGAGGTATAGTTTTCGAATCAGGAAAAACAACACAGATCTTTGATTTAATTACCGGAGCCCGTTGCGATATTATTAAAACCATACGCTCCATGAATCCCGGAATGCAGGCAACCATCAAGAAAATAACAGGGTTAGTACAGGAAGATTATCTTGCCATAAAAGACATAAAAGTGATAGGAGGAGCTACTTTTATAACTGACAACGGTATCAACCTTGGCAATGTGACAAACTGGACAATAAACTCCACGTCCGGTACAACATTATACTGGGTCGGAGGCAAGGGCTTATGGGACGACCCCAACCATTGGTCGACAACCAGCGGCGGAGTTTACCCGTCAGGGAACACATGCCCTCCTTCGATAAACGATAATGTCGTCTTTGATGCTAATTCGTTTTCTTTACCTAATGATTCTGTAAAGGTCTACGGCAACATCTATTGCAATAATATGACCTGGACGGGTGTTACTAATAACCCTGCATTTGTCACTTCCTGGAATAATGTAAATATAAATGGATCTCTTATCCTTTCGGCAGGAATGACCGCAAACATAAGCGGAAATATTAACTTTACGGCATCAGGAGCCGGGAATACAATTTTTTCCGGTGGTCACAGTCTTGGCGCCGGTATAGTTTTCGACGGTACGGGAACATGGACATTCACTGACGACTTTACTTCAACAAACTCTTTTACCCATAATAAAGGTACTGTTATTATCAATGACCGGCAGATAAACGTTTATTCTTATTATTCTTCAACAAACTTTGCAAGAACTCTAACATTCACTACAGGCATTTTTACCTGCAGTTCAACCTGGTCGATTAGTAACAGCAACAATTTTACTTTAAACGCAGGCTCTTCTACAATTTACCTTAACGGATACTCATTCACAAGCACAAATCTCGGATATAATTCATTAATACTTAACAATGCCACCTACACTTATATTTATGGTTCAAGTTCTTTTGCAGGGATCTTCAACACAAACACCGGTGATATTTATTTCGAAAGCGGTATGTCGAACCAGACAACAGCTTTCACTTCCGACGGAGACTGCGGAAATGTCATCACTATACATTCCACAATTGCCGGAACCCAGGCGGAACTTGTATTACTTTCTCCTGCAACAATTACTTATTGTTCGTTAAAAGACATGCTTGTCTCAAACGCTGCCTTAAATGCCAATTCATGTATCGATGAAGGAAATAATACAGGAATCACTTTTGTACCTCTGGCTTCTGTCAATTATTACTGGATAGGTGGCACGGGTATCTGGAACGATGCCGCAAACTGGTCCTTATCAAGCGGTGGCGCTGCAAACCCCGGAGGCTGTATTCCCACAATGGCCGATAATGTAATCTTTGATGCCGCTTCGGGACTTGGCCGATGCATATTGCAGGAACTTCACATTTTCTGCCAATAACTCCTTTCTTGCCGGAACTTCTACCCTTAATGTATATGGGTCCTTCACTCTTACAAATACATTGACGTTATCATATTCCGGAAGTCTCTATTTCCGTTCAAATTCACCTGGGAATACAATAAATACCGCAGGACGAACTATCCGTGGCCAGGTCTATTTCGATGGTAACGGCGACTGGACGCTTCAGGGAGCATTGACCACATGGGTGGCAAATTATAAAAGTATCTATTTCTATAAAGGAACTCTCTCAACAAATAACTTTAATGTCACAACATATTATTTCAGCAGTTATACAACCGGCTTAAGACAGCTTAACCTTGGCTCATCAACAATAAATGTTACGTATTGGAATATTTCCGACGGGCTTAATATGACCATTGTTCCCGGAACATCCACTATCAATGTTTCTACCGGAAGTTTTGAGGGCGGGGGACTTGTATATAATAATGTTAATATAAATACAACTTCATATGCATCGATATACGGATCCAACACATTCAACAATCTTTCCATGGCAACCTGTACTCATTTAAGTATAGAAGGAGGCACAACCCAGACATTCAGCAATATCAATTTCCCCGACGGAACCGGCTGTGCGGCATATTTTGATCTGGCAAGCACTCAGCCCGGAATACCCGCTACATTCTCGAAAGATGGCGTTGCTCTTAATAAATCATGGCTTAGAATTACCGATGTAAAAGCAAACGGAACTGCAACTTTTAATGCTGCAAACAGTATGGGAATAGGCGACTGCAGCGGCTGGAATATTGTTTCGGGCGGAACAGTTGACTATTACTGGATAGGCAACGGCGGTAACTGGAACGACCCCGCTCATTGGTCTTATACCAGCGGCGGCATTCCTAACCCCGCTCTCTGTATTCCCGATGCAGACGATAATGTATATTTCGATGCAGGTTCTTTCACATTGCCAAATCAGATCGTTTCAGTTAATGTTAATGCATATTGCATGAACATGAACTGGACCGGTGTTACTCAGAATCCTGAATTTACAGGGTGGTCTTCAACATATATCGGAGGTTCTCTAACATTGAATAATGCTATTAATCATTCATATCAGGGAACCTATTATTTCACAAATAATTCCCCTGCTACTATTACAAGTTCCGGCAAAACGATATATGGAATTGTTATAGCAGGAAACTCAACAGTAACGCTTACCGACGACCTGAATCTTAACTGGAGCGGACTGACACTCAACTCCGGCGCCTTTATTACAAACAATTTTGATATTAATGGTTTATCAGGCGGATTTTCTTCTGGCTCGGCAAGTGTAAGAGAACTGACTCTTGGCTCTTCGGACCTGTATTTTTACAGCTGGTCTATCGCTGATCCGACAAATCTGGTATTGAATCCCGGAACTTCCAATATTCATCTTGGGAACAACTGCTGGCAGTTTATCGGAGGAGGACTTACTTATAATAATGTATTCATTGAAAAAAACCAGTGGAGCAGCACTCAGATATCAGGAGACAACACATTTAATATTTTGTTCTTTGAACCGGGCTGCAGGGTCAGTTTCGAAAAGAACTCCACACAGACCACTACCAACCTTTTTGCTACCGGAACGCAGACCGATCCTATAGAAATTATGTCAAATGAAGTTGGAACGGCATTCGACATTGTCCAGACAACCGTTTTCTGCAGCGACTGGCTTATACTTAATGATTGTCACGTTTCGGGCAGCACTTTTTATGCCGGTGTACACAGTACAGATAACGGCGGCAATGCCGGCTGGACGTGGTCGGGTGTTACAGCAAACGACCAGTATCCGGCTGCATTATGCGAAAATACAGCCGGTTCCGGCACGGCATCAGGCGTTAACCTGACACTTTTGCAACCTGCAATTGATGGCGGCGCACCCGGTCACATTCATGTGTGGTTTTCCGATCCCTTACTTTCAATACCGGTACCTGTTCCCACAAACGTAACAGTATCCGATGGCCAGATGTTTTACGATCTTGTAAGCAACGGGACATGTAATAATGTTGCAACAGCTATCTATACTGTCAATCCAAAACCCGTTATTTCTCTTGCGGGAACAGACCCCCTCTGCCACGGTAACAACAACGGAGAAATTGATGCGACAATTACTGTCGGCACTCCGCCCTTTACTTATCTCTGGTCGAACAGCGCTGCAACTGAAGACATCTCCGGGCTGATAATCGGAACATATACATTGACCGTTACCGATACATACGGATGCGTTAATTCAGCCGGAACCACGCTCAACGAACCCGCTACTCTTGCAGTTGCAGAAAGCCATGTAAACATTTCGTGTTTCGGTGTCTGTGATGGCTCAATAGATATCACGGCATCGGGCGGCACAAGCCCTTACATTTATATGTGGACAGGGCCGTCTTTCACAAGCACATCTGAAGATATTTCCGCATTGTGTGCCGGCACTTATGACGTTACTGTAACTGACGCCAATTCATGCACTGCAACGATTTCAGTTGTAATAACAGAACCGGCATTGCTTACTGCTGTAATCACCAGCAATGATGTCTTATGCAATGGAAACTGTGACGGAACAATAAGTATAACTCCTTCAGGAGGTACACTGCCATACTCTTATGCTTGGACAGGCCCTTCATTCACATCCTCAACCGAAGACATATCCGGTTTGTGTCCCGGAACGTATGACCTGACACTGACCGACGCCCATGGCTGCACATTCACCGCCAGTGAAGTAATTTCAGAACCTGCTCTTCTTATATATTCTGAGACTCATACCGATCCTACCTGCAACGGCGACTGTAACGGACAGATCACTGTTACTCCTTCAGGTGGAACAAGTCCTTATACTATGATCTGGAGCACATTGGATGTCGGTTTCTCAATAAACAACCTCTGTGCAGGGAATTATTCAGGAACAATAACCGATGCTAACGGATGCACAGTCATAGTTTCAGTCATACTTACCGAACCGGATGCTATTACCTTTTCCGAAACTCATACTGATATTCTCTGCTCGGGTTTCTGCTCCGGTGCAATTGATATTACTGCAAGCGGCGGAACTTCTCCATACAATTATCTTTGGGATGGACCGGGTGCGTATGCTTCAACTGACGAAGATCTCACAGGATTATGTGCAGGAAACTATGACCTCAGTATTACAGATGACAATGGATGCTTCTATTCAACAACAGTTACACTAACTGAACCTTTACCATGGACTGTTACCGAAACACATACCAACGTACTGTGTAACGGTGTTTGTTCCGGCGAAATTGACATTACAGTATCCGGCGCCACTTCCCCATACACATACTCGTGGGAAGGACCGGCATCTTTCGTTTCAACAAGTGAAGACCAGACAGCGCTTTGTGCAGGCACATACAACCTCACAATAACCGACGATGTAAGCTGCACATATCTTTTAAGCGTTAATATTACAGAACCGGTACTTCTTGAGATCACTTCACAAACGTCAACCAACATCACTTGTAATAATTTAAATGACGGAACAGTAACTGTTGTTGCTTCGGGCGGCAACGGAACTCTTCAATACAATATAGGCGCAGGCAATCAGGTTTCCGGCTCTTTCACCGGACTATCTGCAGGCTCATACGTTGTTACAGTTACGGATGCAAACGGCTGCAGTGTAGTTTCAAATACGTACACAATGACCAATCCAGCCGCACTGGCTATCGTTTCAGAAACATATACAAGTATCACATGCGCCGGACTCACAGACGGGACTATCACGGTAGTAGCATCAGGCGGGACTTCTCCGTTAATGTATGACCTGGGCGCAGGCCCTCAGGCTAACGGGCTGTTTACGGGACTTGCTGTAAACACTTACACAGTAACAGTGACAGATGCACATGGCTGCACAATTGCAAGTAACCTTATCAATATTGGCGGACCAACCCCTATCCTGATTTATGGTGAATTCCACACCGACCTTACATGCTTCGAAAGCGGGGATGGCACAATAAATATACAGGTCACCGGCGGAATTGGCCCATACGAATTCACTCTCGGCTCACTGACGCAGTCAGGTAGTATATTTGTCGGACTTGATGCAGGTTCATATCAGGTACTCATTACCGACGCGAATGGTTGCCAGGAATATTCAAGTGTAATAGATCTTGAAGAACCCACCCATATCGACATTACTGAAGTTCACACCAACGTTACTTCATGCGGAGCAACTGATGGAACAATCACATTGATTGTTTCGGGTGGAACACCGGGATACACATTCAACTGGGAAAACTCCAGTGGCACTTTCACATCAACCAGTCAGGATCTTACCGGGCTGGCAGGAGGAATATATTATTTAACGGTCACTGATGATACTCTCTGCACAGAAACTCTTACTGTTATTATTAGTGAAACCGGAGCGCCAACAGTTACTGCTGTCGTTACAAATAATACATGTTACGGAGACTGCGAGGGAACTATAAGCACAACAACAACCGGCGGCACTCCTCCATATACTTTTGGGTGGAGCAACGGTTATCTGGGTGATACCATTATCGGTCTTTGCGCCGCACCAATTAATCTGACAATCACAGATGACGCTGGCTGCAACGCATACCTTATAGAGGAAATTACCCAACCTGACAGCATCATAATTACAACTGTTGTAACTGCCGAAACATGTCATTCGGCTTGCGATGGAACTGTTACAGTTAATGCTTCGGGCGGAACAATACCTTATTCGTACGATTTCGGATCCGGGCCGGCCGGAAGTAACACTGCATCCGGTCTGTGTCCCGGTGTATACTTCCTGACTGTAACCGACAACAACGGTTGTTCAGACTCAGCTTCATATACAATAGATGTTTATTCCCTCACTCTGTCATTCACAAACACTAATGTCACATGTTTCGGTTTATGTAACGGCATGTCATCAGTATCTGTTACCGGCTCTACAAGCCCCTACACTTATCTGTGGAGCAACAGCGACGTTACATCAATAACTACAAATCTCTGCGCCGGAATTTACTATGTTACCGTAACTGACATATCGGGCTGTACAACTGCTGATAGTATTTTTATAATTGAACCCACAGCCCTTGCAGTAACAATGTCATCAACCGATGACCACGACGGTATTGGCGATGGAACAGCCACAGCAATTCCAACGGGTGGAACTCTGCCTTATGCAATATACTGGTCTTCGGGTGGCGCTACCAATACTGAAACAAACCTCGTTGCCGGTATGTATTTCGTTACAGTCACCGATGCCAACGGATGTGAAATAATTGACTCTGTTGAAGTATTGCTTAACGTTGGTGTTTCATTCAACAGCGGAAATTCTGTAATAAATATTTACCCGAATCCATTCCACGACATTCTTAATGTAAGGATTGAGAACCTGAATGAAGAAATAATCATCTCTGTACTTGATATAAGCGGAAGAAATGTAATTACCCGGAAAATACTTCCCGGCAATATCGTACATAGTATAATTGAAATGGAAGGTCAGGCCGAAGGAATGTATTTTATACAAATTACAGGTACAAGCATAAACCACAAGGAGAAAATGATACTCAGGTAATCTCTTTTAATTATATTGAATTACTCCGGGCTGCATTAACTTTAGTCCGGAGTTTTTTTTCCTGAGTATAAATTCGAAATCCTATGCACGAAATCCGAAAGTGTCGGAAGTCGGAAGTCCGGAGACGGAAGCCAACTTCGGTCTTCCGTCTTCGGTCTTCCGTCACCTTTAGCGTAAGCAACCATTTAGATTTTTTGCTTCGGATTTCGTGCTTCGGATTTCGTGCTTCGGATTTATTACTGTTAGAGCATATTGTTTTTCAGCACCGACAACACATCTACGCAAATCGCTGATAAACAATTGTTATCAGAAGTAAATTTCATTGAAAAAAAATATTGACTTATTAATAATTATTTTATCTTTGCCTTATAAACATCAATTTTAAACTTATGAAAGCTTTTAGAATTCTTTTTGGCATTTTATTGCTCCCGGCAATGATGAACATTGCTTCGGCTGCTAATTATTATTGGGTAAACGGCACCGGCAACTGGTCGGCGGCAGGAACTCATTGGGCTACAACTTCAGGAGGATCTTTTTTTTACCTCACGGCGCCTACAGCAAACGATGATGTTTTCTTTGACGCAAATTCGTTTATTGGTCCTCTTCAAACTGTAACCATAGATGTATTTAACGCGACCTGCAGGAATATGAACTGGACAGGGGCTACAAATAACCCGACACTTACCGGCGCAAATTCCATTACAATTTACGGTTCACTCACCTTTATTCCGGGTATGTCATGTACATTGTCCCAGGGCTTGTATTTTAATTCCAACAGCCCATTGAACACTATCAATACTGCAGGGCTGATCCTTGCAAATATTTCGCAGTTTAGTTTTCAGGCAGGAAGTACCGGAACATGGACTTTAATGTCGGACTTAAAACTTACTTCAGCTTTCAACAGTATCATGTTCAGCGATGGGAACCTTAATACCAACGGCTACACGGTCACTTGTAAAAACATCAATATAATGGGTTCCGCACATGGCAGCTGGACGCTGGGAAATTCAACCATCAATTGTACCAGTTTCATGCTGATGGGAACCCCTGCGATCATGGCGCTGAATGCAGGTACTTCTACAATTAATATTATAAATGGTAGCGGTTCTTTTATGGGTAACGGATACACATTCGCTGATGTTAATTTCGACGGCGTTTCTTCAGGGACTTCAATCAACATTAACGGAAACATTACATTCGATACGCTTACCTTTAATAATATCTCATCGGTAAAACTTCCTTCCGGGGCCACTACAACCGTTAAGGATATTCAATTCAACGGATCATGCGCAAATATTGTATTGGTCAGTTCAAATACAAGCGGAAACACGGCAAATATTTTTAAAACCAACGGGACTGTTAATGAAGACTATATTTCTGTACAGGATATCACTGTTCTCGGAGGTGGTGTTTTTGTTTCCAATAACAGTACAGATCTTGGTAATGTTCACAACTGGACAATAAATGCACCTGCAGGTAATACATATTACTGGGTAGGAGGAACAGGAACCTGGGACGATCCCACTCATTGGTCATTATCAAGCGGCGGTCCTCCGGCAGGAGCATGTGAACCGACCATTGCTGATGATGTGATCTTTGATGCCAATTCATTCAGCGCTCCCGGTCAGATGGTTTCTGTTGATGCAAATGCTTTCTGTCATGACATGACATGGACAGGCGTTTCGAACAATCCCGATTTTGATGCATTTAACGTATGGGGTGACAATATCTACATAGGCGGAGACTTCATTTTAGATGTCAATATGACCCTTTCTTTCAATGGGACATATAATTTTGTAACGTCCGATCCGGGACAATTAATCTCTACTCAGAATAAAATACTTGCCGGGGCTGTTTATTTTTCAGGCTCCGGAGGATGGGGACTTGTACAAGGACTGCAATGTACTTCCATCGCTTTCAATCAGGGATCACTCAACACAAATAATCAGAATGTGATTACAGGTAGTTTTAGCAGTAACACAAACCTGACCAGGAATATTAATCTCGGAGCTTCCAATATTCAGTTAGTCAGCGCATGGCAGATACAGAACAACACAAATCTGACATTGAATGCAGCAACAGCCAATATAGGTTTCACCGGGAGCGCCACTTTCCAGGGTGGTTCTCAGAATTATCTTAATGTAGGTTTTGGCGCCAATGCAAGCATATATCATAACAACACTTTCGGAAACCTGGCTTTCAATGCGGGAAGTACTGTTTCCTTTGAAGCAGGATCTACACAAACAATTACGATCAGCATAAATGCTACAGGAACATGCGGGAGTTATATTGATCTGACATCCATGACAGCAGGAACTCAGGCTAAAATAGTAAAGGCTATCGGAGCTGTAAATGTAAGTTATTGCAGACTTAAAGATATGAATGCATCAGGCGGAGCCACATTTAATGCTGCAAACAGCACAGACATGGGCAATAATTCAGGTTGGATAATAGGTGCTCCTGCTGCAACAACCTATTATTGGATAGCCGGAACAGGCAACTGGAACGAAACGATCCACTGGTCAACATCTTCAGGAGGACCCGCAAGCACATGCCTACCGTCATGGTCGGATAATGTTGTTTTTGATGCGAACTCAGGACTTGCTGCCAAAACTGTTACCGTCAACGTAAATTCGGGTTGCAATAATTTCTCATGGACGGTGGGCGCCGGCACCCTGGCAGGAGCAAGCGCTGATCTTTATATCGGAGGTAACTTCACCCTTATCGCAGGAATGACGATGAATTATGGCAGCAGTAATAATTCACTTATTTTTAACAGCAATAACCCCGGAAATGTCATCAATTTTGCAGGCAAGACAATCCAGTCAAATATCGAGTTCAATGGTTCGGGGAGCTGGTCAATGACCGGAGCGATGAATTGCACCAGAGATGTTTATCTTCACAAAGGGAATCTTAATATGAACAACAATATCCTTTCCTGTTATTCTTTTAATTCCCAGACAGCAGAGATCCGGCAGTTGTCGCTCGGTAACCAGACCCATACAATTTCAGGCGGATGGTATCTGCAGGATGGTACAAACTTTACTCTTGATGCAGGAACTTCAACTATTAATATGGCCGGCGCTTATTTTTACGGAGGAGATAAAACATATAATATTGTGAACCTCAATACCACCTGGAACAGTTATGTATACGGTAACAACACATTTACAACTTTAAATATTCCCAACAGCAAGAATGTATCGCTCGAAGGAGGCAAAACCCAGACAATGACAAACCTTACTCTGCTTTCGGGTACCGATTGCAGTAATTTCAACAACCTCTATTCCGACAACCCTGGAACGCCTGCCTCAATTTCAAAGGCAGGAGTGGGCGTTCTTCTGAACTTTATGAATATTTCTGATGTAACATCGACAGGGTCGGCAGTGCTTACAGCCAATAACAGTATCGGGATCGGCAATGTTACCGGATGGGTCATCAATCCGCCGCCCGCAGCAGCACATTACTGGGTAGGCGGCACAGGCAGCTGGGCAGATCCGCTGCACTGGTCGGCAGCTTCCGGCGGACCCGGAGGTTTATGTGTCCCCACTTCACTCGACGACGTCATATTCGACGCAAATTCATTCCCTAATCCGGACACAGTATCTCTTAATACAAACGGTTTTTGTAAGTCGATGAACTGGACAGGCGCAGGATTCACACCACTCTTCGAAATCAACAGCAATCTTAATGTTAACGGCTCACTTACTTTTATACCGGCAATGAACATTTACACATTCAGTACAGTAAAGTTCATCTCTTCATTACCGGTAAATACCATTACATCTGCAGGAAAGACGTTTTATTATATCTCTTTCGACGGCTCCGGCGCTTATACCCTGCAGGACAATCTCAGTTTCTCGTACATCTACTTCAATAACGGGATACTTAATACAAACAATTTTGCCCTTATCGGAACGACCAACGGCACCTTTTCATCTAATTCCACATCTGTCCGTACCCTTAACCTTGGGAGCAGCAGTATTCAGTTATACAGCTGGGATATAACCGACGGCACAAATATGACCATCAATCCCGGTACCTCGCTTATCACAATGACCAACAATCCATGGCAGTTCAGGGGTGGCGACAAAACATATAATAATGTATATATTAATCCCAGTAGTTTTGCCGGAAATACAACGATATACGGATCGAACAGTTTCAACAAACTGAAATTCTTCCCCGGATGTGATATCAGATTCGAGTCAGGAAAGACACAGACTACATTATATCTTGATGCAACAGGTGACCCCGGAAATTTAATTTCCCTGAGTTCTTCAGCCGCAGGCGCTTTTTCATCAATAAGTCAGGTTACCCAACCTTTCTGCGGAGATTATCTTGAGATAAAAGATATTCATGTTGCCGGAACTACGTTCTATGCCGGCGACAATAGCGTTAACAATGGCGGCAACCTGGGCTGGACATGGTCGGGAATGACGGTTATCGACCAGTACCCTGCTCCAATGTGCGAAGATGTAGTAGGCGGAGGGACAGTTGCAGGTATTGATCTGACTTCATATAATGCAGCTATTGACGGAGGACTTGGGTTCATACATACCTGGTATTCCGATGCATTACTTACTGTACTTGTTCCCACACCGACAAACGTAACAGTATCCGACGGACTTACCTTTTACGACCTTGTAGATAACGGGACATGCACCGAAGTTGCACAAATTGTTTTTACAGTTACTACCAAACCTATACTTAGCTTTGTTCCAACCAATGTATCCTGCTTCGGCGGAAACAACGGAGCAGTTAACCTGACAGTATCTGCAGGTACAGCTCCGTTCACATTCTTATGGTCAAACAGCGCAATAACTGAAGATATCTCAGGACTTACCTTAGGAAACTATCTGGTCACTGTTACCGATGTTAACGGATGTTCAAATACAGGCTCGGCTCTTATTACCCAGCCTGCTCAGATCACTATTGCATTTGTTATCACAGATGTCTCCTGCTTCGGTGGAGGCGACGGCGCAATTAACATGACACCGGGTGGTGGTGTTGGTCCTTATACTTACTTATGGACTGGTGGCGCAACCACTGAAGATCTGGTTGGACTTGCAGCTCTGACATATGATGTAACAGTAACAGATGCCAATCTTTGTACAGCCACCAGCACGGCAACAGTAACACAACCTGCTGCTGCATTAACTATAAGCGGAGTCGTGACAAACGTACTTTGTAATTCGACATGCACAGGTGCAATTGATGTTACCGCTTCGGGCGGAACACCAGGATATCTGTACAGCTGGACCACCGGCTCAATGGTTGCCGATCAGTCGGGTCTGTGTGCAGGAGCTTACGACCTTACAGTAACTGATTCGCATGGCTGCACTGCCACATATTCGGCAAATGTCACGCAGCCTCCTGCATTGACCTATACACAGTCACAAACAAACGTACTGATCTTTGGCCAGTGTACAGGAACGGCTACAGTAAATGCTGCGGGCGGAACAGGAGCTAAGTCCTATATCTGGGATGACCCTGCCCCTGAACAAACAACACCAACAGCCACAGCTTTGTGTGCAGGAATATATCATTGCACAATTACAGATGCAAACGCATGTTCTGTTGTTGCAACTTTCATCATCACACAGCCTGCACAGCTAACTGCAACTATCGCAAAAACCAACCCAAACACACCCAACACA
>CAZEWB010000009.1:0-19593 GCA_964515655.1 uncultured Bacteroidales bacterium | reverse complement strand
GATACTGCATCTAACTATAATGTTATTATCAGCGGGGCATGTTCATCAAATGATACTTCAATAAATGTTTCTTTAGCAGTTGACACAGCACTAATTATTATTACACAGCCTGTTAATCAAACAGTATGTGCAGGAGATTCAGTAAGCTTTTTAGTAACTGCAACAGGAACAAACCTTACCTACCAATGGAGAAAAGGAAATGTAAATATAACAGGAGCAACTTCTGATACACTTACAATTAATCCTGTGAGCATATCCGATACAGCATCAAACTATAATGTTGTTATTACCGGAACATGTTCTTCAAATGACACTTCAATAAATGTTTCTTTGGAAGTTAATACTGCACCGATCATTATCACAGAACCTGCCAATCAAACAGTATGTGCCGGTGATTCAGTGAGTTTTGTTGTTGTTGCAACAGGAAGCGGTCTTACCTACCAATGGAGAAAAGATACAGTAAACTTAATCAACGGAGGAAATATTTCAGGCGCAGATTCTGATACACTTACTATTAATCCTGCAGCTCTCTCTGATATTGCATCTAACTATAATGTTGTTGTCAGTGGAGTATGTATTGCAACAGATTCATCATCCGTTGACCTTACATCGGCTGGCGGATTCGGTATTCTTGCGGGTACGGCAATCACAAGCACAGGCTTTAGTGAAATTCATGATATGGATGTTGGGTTAAGCCCGGGTATTCTTTCTTCTATTACCGGATTCCCTCCTGCCATTGTAGTGAATGGAGCGATTTATGCTTCTGATGATATTGCTCCTCCGGGAGTGGCTGCCATGTTAATACAAGCCAAACAAGACTTGGAAGATGCATATCTTTTTGCTGAAGGAGCAACTGCCCCTGCACCTATAACAGTAGCAGGTGACCAGGGTGGCAAAACACTTACCCCTGGCATTTATAAATCAACATCTACACTTTTAATCCAATCAGGCGATCTGACTCTTGATGCTCAAGGTGATGTGAATGCCAAATGGATTTTCCAAATAGCATCTGGTTTTACTACTATAGGTGGAGCAGGTGGCAATGTTATACTTACCGGAGATGCACAAGCTGATAATATAACCTGGCAGGTCGGCAGTTCAGCGACTATAGGTAATGGCACCTCATTTGCAGGAAACATACTGGCCTTAACATCTATAACGATGAATACGGGTTCATCTATAGATGGCAGATTACTTGCCAGAAATGGTGCAGTAGTTTTATCCGGTACAAACATAATTAATAGTCCTTCGGATTCAATATCAACAATTGTTTCTCAGTCCATTTCTATAAATGTTTCTTTAGAAGTTGACACAGCACTAATTATTATTACACAGCCTGTTAATCAAACAGTATGTGCAGGAGATTCAGTAAGCTTTTTAGTAACTGCAACAGGAACAAACCTTACCTACCAATGGAGAAAAGGAAATGTAAATATAACAGGAGCAACTTCTGATACACTTACAATTAATCCTGTGAGCATATCCGATACAGCATCAAACTATAATGTTGTTATTACCGGAACATGTTCATCAAATGATACTTCTATAAATGTTTCTTTAGCAGTTAACACTGCACCAAACATTACCACAGAACCTGCCAATCAAACAGCATGTGAAGGAAATTCAGTAAGTTTTTCCGTAGTTGCAACAGGAACAGGTCTTACTTACCAGTGGAGAAAAGGATCTTTTAACTTAACCAACACAGGAAATGTTTCGGGTGTAACTTCCGATACACTTACAATTAATCCAGTGTATTTATCTGATACATCATCTATCTATAATGTTGTTATCACCGGAACATGTTTACCAAATGATACTTCAATTAATGTTTCTTTAGTAGTTGACACTGCTACAAACATTATCGCAGAACCTGTTGATCAAACAGCATGTAAAGGAAGTTCAGTAAGTTTTTCGCTGGCTGCAACAGGATCAGGTCTTACCTATCAGTGGAGAAAAGGAACTTTAGATTTAACCGACACAGGAAATATTTCAGGTGCAACTTCTGCTACACTTACTATTAATCCTGTGAGCATTTCTGATACAGCATCCAACTATAATGTTGTTATTATCGGAACATGTTCACCAAGTGATACTTCAATAAATGTATCACTTATAGTAAATGATTGTAGTGCTGATCTGAGCGTTGTCAAAACGGTAGATAATACTCATCCAATTATTGGGCATACAGTAGTATTTACAATTACAGCAACCAATAATGGTCCTGCTGATGCAACGGGAGTAATAGTTACCGATATATTGCAAAGCGGATATGCCTATGTTTCATCAACAACAACAGAAGGAACTTATAATCCTTCAACCGGTGTTTGGACAATCGGCACCCTGAATAATGGAGTATCTGAAATATTAACAGTAACGGTAATAATAAATTTAACAGGAAATTATGTTAATACTGCGACAATAACAGGGAATGAAGTTGATGAAAATAGTATTAATGATGTTTCAGTTGTTGAAACATTTCCAGTTGATCTCTTCATTCCTGAAGGATTCTCTCCAAATGGTGATGGAATAAACGATTTATTTGTAATCAGAGGAATTTTAAATTATCCTGATAATACATTTGTAATCTTTAATCGTTGGGGAAATAAAGTTTTCGAAGCAAGTCCTTACCAAAATACATGGGGTGGCAAATCAACAACAGGATTAAGAGTTGGAGGAGATGAATTACCTATAGGCACTTACTTTTATATACTTGATTTGGGTGATGATTCAGATATTATCAAAGGAACTATTTATCTCAATAGGTAAAATATTAAAATAAAAAATAATCATTAAATAAAAACAAAATGAAAACACTAAAAAAAATAACATTAATATTGGTTTTAACCTCAGGGATGTTGGCAGTTAATGCTCAGCAAGACCCAATGTACACGCATTACATGTATAATACATTAATGGTTAATCCCGGTTATGCAGGAAGCAGGGATGCTTTAACTGTAACGGCACTCCATCGTTCGCAATGGGTTGACTTTAAAGGAGCGCCTATAACTCAAACTTTATCAATGCATACGCCTTTAAAAAACGAACATATAGGGATAGGCTTATCGATATTAAATGATAAAATAGGACCTACTAATAATACATCTGTGTTTGTTGATTATGCATATATAATGAAGTTAACTGAAAAATCGAAATTAGCACTTGGTTTAAGTGCAGGAGCGAATATATTTCAGGCAAGCCTGAATTCACTTCAACTGGATCAACAAAGTGACCCTGTGTTCCTAAGCAATATCGATAATCATGTAACTCCTAATTTCGGCTTTGGTGCGTATTATTCCAGAGAGCGTTTTTATGCCGGTATTTCAGCTCCTAATTTGGTGCAAAACAGTTATTCGGTAACAAATCCGGAGAACATAACTACTTTAATATCCAAGGAACAAAGACATTACTTTTTTATTGCAGGTACAATGCTGAATATAACACGTAATCTGGCTTTTAAACCTACAACGCTTATTAAAGTAACATCTGCTGCTCCTGTTCAGGCCGACCTTACAGCATCATTTATAATTATGGATAGATTATTGGTTGGTGTTATGTTTCGTACAGGCGATGCTTTCGGAGGTTTAGTAGGGTTGAATATTTCACGGCAATTACACATAGGTTATTCATACGACTGGTCTTATGGTTTAGAAACATCTAAGTATAACCAGGGAAGCCATGAAATAGTA
Organism: uncultured Bacteroidales bacterium; assembly: GCA_964515655.1. Lineage (GTDB taxonomy): Bacteria > Bacteroidota > Bacteroidia > Bacteroidales > GWA2-32-17. The sequence goes on along the minus strand of CAZEWB010000009.1, from coordinate 15,907 downwards.
TTAAGATATGATTTTATATTTTTTGATAAAAAACAAATACATTCTCCAAGATATTTTTAAATCTTCACTAAAACATAAAAAACATGAAAAAATTATTTATTCCCATTATAGCATTAATCGGGATTTGCATTAACACTAATGCACAAGAAAAATCACACAAAGAATTAAAAGGAGATAAATATTCTTTTAATTATTCTTTTAGTAAAGCCATAGATTCTTATACTCATGCAAAACATTTGAGTGTTGAAGGACAACGCAGGCTGGCTGAAAGTTATCACAACCTTGCTCAAAATATCAAATCGGAGGAAGTTTACTCAAAATTAGTAAGTTCACCCGAAGGAATTTTACCGGAGGATTATTACAACTATGCAATGGTCTTAAAAATCAATGGCAAATATGACGAAGCTAATAAATGGATGGATAAATTCGAAGAACTAAAACCGAACGATTTACGTGCAAAGGATTATGCAGCCAATAGTTCTGAGTTTGCCAATTTGTTAAAAGATGATGGTAAATATAAAATAGAACATTTGATCGGAAATACTGATGCGGAAGAATTTGGTACTTGTTATTATAAAGATAAAATTGTTTTTGCATCAAGCAGATCAAACCCTAAAATGATTGTAAAAAAATATAATTGGACAGGAAAACCATTTTTGGATATGTATATTTCCGAAGTGGAAGAAGGACAATTGAAAAACCCGAAAATTTTTGATAAAAGTTTAAATAGTAAGATGCACGATGGTCCGGCAAGTTTTAGCAATAATAGTACTTATATGGCATTCACCAGAAATAATCATGATACTAAAAGGAAGGATAAGGTTGTTAATCTTCAGATTTGTTTTAGCAGTTACAAAGACGGGAAATGGTCAAAACCGGAACCTTTTATTCTTAATAACAAGGAATACTCGGTTGGGCAGCCTTGTCTGACATCTGACGGAAAAACAATGTATTTTACAAGTGATATGCCAGGTGGTTATGGTGGTGCTGATATTTATAGAATTACAAAAGACGAAAAAGGAATATGGGGAAAACCTGAAAACCTTGGCGATAAAATAAATACAGAAGGAGATGAAATGTTTCCGTTTTTTGAAGAAAACAATGGAATAATGTTTTTTGCTTCCAACGGACGTTTTGGCCTTGGAGGATTGGATATTTTTATCAGCGAGATTAACGGTTCCGAAATTGGCAATGTATATAATGCAGGGTCTCCTTTAAATACTCAGTATGACGATTTTGCTCTGATAGTAAATACCGAGATGAATAAAGGATATTTTTCTTCTAATAGAAGCGCCGGTGGTGATGACATTTATTCTGTTGATTTATTAAAAGGGTTAGACATCAAAGTCAGGTTTACTGTTGATGCACCCGAGAACATTCCTGCTGAGCGCAGGGTAAGGGAAATATTCCCGCTTCGTAACTACGTGTTTTTCGATAAAAAATCAACGGAAATACCGGATCGTTATGTGTTACTCAGTAAAGATCAGATAAAAGACTTCAAAGAAGATCAACTGGAAGTATTCACACCTAAAACTCTGTCAGGCCGCTCAGATCGACAAATGACTGTCTATTATAATGTTCTAAACATTCTCGGTGACCGTATGGGGAAAAACTCTTTGACAACCATTAATCTGGTCGGATCGTCAGAGAATGGCCCGGAAAATGGTAAGATAATGGCAGAAACAGTTAAGCAATATTTGGTAAGTATATTTGGAATTGATGCTTCGAGGATCAGTACCGAAGGTCGGGATAAACCTAAAATCCCATCTGAACAGCCGGGTGGCACACGCGAGCTTGACCTCCTTCGTGAGGGAGATCAAAGAGTGTCTATCGAGAGCAGTTCACCAGCCTTACTGATGGAGTTCCAGAGTGGTCCTGATGCTTCATTGAAGCCGGTTGAAATCATTGCTGTGCAGGAAGCACCGCTTGACAGCTATGTTTCTTTCAATGTTGAAGGAGGAGAAACGCTCTCATTATGGTCGTTGGAGATCAGGGATGAAACAGGAAAAGTACAATATTTTGGACCTTATACACAGGATAAGGTGAGTATCCCGGGAAAATTTATTTTGGGCACCAGGCCGGAAGGCGACTACAATGTGACGATGATAGGTCAAACGAAAAGTGGCAAAATAGTAAAAAAGGATGCTCCTTTACACATGGTACTTTGGACCCCGCCCAATAACGAAGAAATGATGAGATTCAGCATAATTTATGAATTCAATAATTCGAAGGCTATCAGTATTTATGAAAAGTATCTTACTGATATTGTAATACCGAAGATTCCTGAAGGTGGCAAGGTTATTATATCAGGATATACCGATATTATTGGAAGTGAAGCCAATAACCTAAAATTGTCAAGTGCCAGGGCTGACGATGTCAGGAACATTCTTAAAAATGGCCTGACGAAAGCAGGCAGAAGTGATGTTAAATTTGACGTATACGGATTTGGTGAAGATATAAACTTTTTACCGTTTGAAAACAAATTTCCAGAGGAACGCTTTTATAACCGGACAGTTATTATTGATATTATTCCCCCAGTTATAATTACTGCTACTCCTTAAGAGTAAGTTTTCTGATTAATTATATTTATGAGGCTGTCTGAAAAAAATCAGGCAGCTTTTTTCTTTTCAGCATAAATTGTGATAAATATTTTCCCGGATTCCCCTTTTGAGTTTTTAGTAACCATTAAAATTTAATGTATGAATGATGTAACTCTTTTCTAAAGTTGTGTAACACTTTCCGGAATTAAAGGATTCATCTTTGTACTGTGAAAATTTATTCACACCTGTTCCGTCAGTTGCGGAAATTTAAAATTCAAAAAAAATGAACACAACAGAAATAAAAGGAAACTGGAATGAGCAGAAAGGTAAGCTTAAACAGAAATTTGCAGTTTTAACGGATAATGACTTTATGTTTGAAGAAGGCAAGAAAGACAAAATGCTTGGAAAACTTCAAATCAAACTTGGTAAAACAAAAGAAGAACTGCACAAGATTATCGCAGCGCTTTAATAATCGGTTTTTTGTAAAAGTCACCATTTAGTGGACATTAGTTAAGCGGTACTTTTAAAATAATTCAATAAAAATTTTAAAACAATTAAAACTATACCAAATGAAAAAAACAATTTTTACCCTCGCTGTAACAATACTTATGGCAGGAACAGTGTTAACCAGTTGCCAGTCGTCGGCTGACAAAATTCAGGCCGCAAAGGATAAAGAGGCAGAAGCTAAACAAGAGCTAAGCCAGGCAGTGAAAGATTCTATTCAGCAATTCAAAAAAGAATCAGCAGAAAAAATCAGCAATTATGAAAAAGGCATTGCTGAATTCAAAGCAAAAATAGCAAACGAGAAAAAGGAAGACAAAGCTAAATACGAAAAGAAATTGGCTGAGTTAGAACAGAAAAACATTGATATGAAAAATAAGTTGGATAATTACAAAGAAGAAGGAAAAGAGAAATGGGAAATATTCAAAGCAGAATTTAGTCACGATATGGATGAATTCGGTAAAGCATTTAAAGATTTAACCGTTAAAAATGTCAAATAACCTGGAAACAAATATCAGGAAATTATAGATTTTTATAATATTAAATTTAAATAAAATAATAAAAAACATGAAAAAAATAATTTTAATGATTGCAGTCGTTACCTTAATGGCTAACATCAGCAGCGCACAGGAAAACAAAACTGATTTCCGTGACCAGCCTCAGTTTGGCCTGAAAATAGGCACAAATTACTCAAACGTATATGACGCACAAGGCGAGGAATTTCATGCAGACCCTAAAATTGGTCTTGCAGCAGGCGCTTTTGTAGCAATCCCTATCGGAACATATATAGGTATTCAACCCGAAATACTATATTCTCAGAAAGGATTTAAGGCAACAGGCAATATCCTTAGCAGCACATATACATTTACCCGTACCACAAGTTATATTGATGTACCCATATTATTTGCATTGAAACCAAGTGAATTTATAACCATATTGGCAGGGCCTCAATATTCTTACCTGATTAAGCAAAGGGATGTATTTGTGAGTTCAGCCACGAGCTTCGAACAGGAACAGGAATTTAAAAATGATAATATCCGTAAAAATACTTTGTGTTTCTTAGGTGGCATTGATATTACCATAAAACAAATTGTACTTGGCGCAAGAGTAGGGTGGGATATTCAAAATAATAACGGAGATGGAACATCTACAACCCCCCGTTACAAAAATACCTGGTACCAGATCACCATAGGATACAGGTTTCAATAAAAACTTTAAATAAAATAAACAAAACAAAACAAAAATCATGGGAAACTTACTTTATGTCGTAGCAGTAATTCTAATTATCTTTTGGGCAATCGGATTTTTTGCCTACAGCATTGGATACCTCATACACATTCTTCTTATTATTGCAATTATTGCAGTAATACTCAGGGTTATTCAAGGTAAGAAAATAATTTAAACCAAATAAATAAAAACTAAATAACATGAAAAAAATCGCTTTTTGTTTAATGGTAGCATGTTTGTCATTAACATTTTATCCGCTTCAATCAAATGCTGCAACTATTGCTGCATCTTCCTCTTTAGTTGTCCCAAAACCTGTAGAATCAGCAGAAGCTAAAGCCTTACTGCTAAGGTTAGATGAAATCAACGCAATGGATAAGTCAAATTTGAAGCCGTCAGAAAAGAAAAATTTACGAATTGAAGTACGTTCAATCAAACACCAGCTTACTGAAATGGGTGGTGGCATATATATTTCAGTGGGTGCATTAATTATTATTGTATTGCTGCTGATTATTTTATAAACATTAAAAAAACAAAAATTATGAACTCAGGAAAAGTATTATTAGGCGTATTGGCTGGCGTCGCTGCCGGTGCATTATTAGGGATTTTGTTTGCTCCCGGAAAAGGTTCAGATACCCGAAAAAAAATATCTAAAAAAGGAGAAGACTATGCAGATGCATTAAAAGAAAAATTCAATGAATTTCTTGACAGCATCTCCGAAAAATTTGATAAAGTAAAGGAAGAAGTTTCCGATTTTGCTGAACAGAGTAAAGCCAAATCAGAAGAGGCTGAAAAGGACGTGAAAACTGCCACAGTCTGAAGCTATGGAAGACAATGCGAAGTTAATTGGATCGCTACTGGAAAGGGCATCTGAATATGGCAAAACAAGCTATGAGTTAGTAAAACTTAAAGCATTGGACAAAGCATCGGATGTTGCTTCCTCATTAATACCTCATACTGTTGTCTTTGTCTTAATTGTGTCATTTCTGCTTTTCTTAAGTTTGGGATTGGCTTTTTGGTTAGGCGAAATACTTGGTAAAGTTTATTATGGATTTTTTGTGGTAGTAGCTTTTTATGGTATTGTAGGAATTGTTATGCATTTTTTTATGCATAAATGGCTTAAAAAGCTTATCGGCAATTATATCATTAAACAGGTACTTAAATAAAATAACATGCAAAATATAACTTCCGCTACCGGGCTTAAAAATGCAATTCAATTATTAGAAGTTGAGCAAGTCGTTAAACTGCAGTTATTTAAAGAACAATTTCACCTCACATACGAAAGTTTAAAGCCTGTCAATATTCTCAAGAGCACTATCAAAGATGTAGCTTCATCGCCATATTTGATTGATAATATTTTAGGTACTGCCATAGGTTTAACTTCCGGTTATCTTTCAAAGAAAATATTTGTTGGAGCATCGGGCAATATGTTTAGAAAACTTTTAGGCTCTGTTTTGCAGTTTAGTGTTACAAACGTTGTTGCTCAACATCCCGAAACTATTAAATCGTTTGGCCAGTTTATTTTTCAACATATTTTTCGCAAAAAAGAAATGAATTCTGAAAAGCCGTGATAGATAAAGAGTTAAAATTACCATTTTACGCTAAGGCAACCATATTTCTAATTGGCTTATTTGCCTTAATAACGATGTTGTACATCGCTAAAATAATTATTGTCCCTATCGTTTTCGCAATCATTATTGCCATCGTACTCCACCCTGTTGTGAAATTTTTTGTACGGAAAAAGATAAACAGGGTATTGGCTATTGTAATTACTTTATTCCTTACTTTTTTAGTCATTGCCGGGTTTACCGCTCTTTTATTTTCGCAGACGAGCCGCTTTATTGATTCATGGCCGATACTGGTTGATAAGTTTACAGGGGTCCTCAACCAAACTATTATCTGGATTTCCGGTTATTTCGACATAAACCCACAAAAAATACATGACTGGATTACAAAAACCAAAGGCGAACTCATTAATATCAGTAGTGCTGTAATAGGACAAACACTCGTCAAAGTCGGCAGTGTGGTAATGGTATTGATTTTAGTTCCCTTTTATATATTTATAATATTATTTTACCAACCTCTCTTGATGGAGTTTGTTCACAGGCTCTTTAGTACGAGTAATCAAAGTCAGGTAAGCGAAATAATTAGCCAAACTAAAACTGTTATTCAACGTTATCTTATAGGACTGGTCATTGAAGCTGTCATGGTAGCAGTACTAAACACCGCAGCTCTTTTGATACTTGGAATTGATTACGCTATTCTGCTCGGCATTATTGGTGCATTGCTCAATGTCATTCCATACATTGGAGGAATTGTGGCGGTAGCATTGCCTATGATGATTGCTTTGGCCACCAAATCGACAGCCTGGTACGCCTTTTACGTTATGGCAGCCTACTATTTCATTCAACTGATAGATAATAACTACATCGTTCCCATAATAGTTTCTTCAAAAGTAAAAATTAATGCACTTTTCTCTGTAATTGTAGTAATTGCAGGTAATGCTTTATGGGGCATACCCGGTATGTTTCTTTCCATACCGCTTCTTGCTATTGTAAAACTCATTTTCGATCATATAGAACCCTTAAAGCCATGGGGATTTTTATTAGGCGATACGATGCCTTCCTTATTAAAAATTAAACCGATCCACCTCAGGCGGATAAAAAATAAATCTATATGATAGAGATTAAAAGAGAAAGCATTTTATAAGCAAAGACTTGTTTGGAATTTTAAAATGAAGATGTATTTGATCCAATGTAAATCGTCACCACTAAAGTATTTACAAGGGGTTCTTTTTTTTAAAATACAGAAAATAGGTTAATTTATCCAATAAAATGGCTATTTTTGATTTTCTAAAAATTATTTAGGACACTTATTAGAATAACATGGAACATATCTGGAGCTATTCATTAACTGTTTTTATGGCATTATTTGCCATTATGAACCCAATTGTCAATGTTCCGGTTTTTGTTCAGTTAACTGAAGGGCTCGACGAAAAAGAAAAAAAGAAAATTTCTAAAATAGCTAACATTGTTGCTTTTATAATTGTTACAGCATTTATTTTAATTGGCAAATATATTTTCCAGGTATTCGGATTAACCATTCCTGCGTTTAAAGTATTTGGAGGGATTTTAATTTTTTTTATTGGATTTGAAATGCTTCAATCAAAAAAATCCAGCATACATCATCAGGAAAAAACAACATTTGATGAAGGCATAGCCATATCCCCATTAGCCATTCCTGTTCTGGCCGGCCCCGGAACAATTGTCACAGCAATGAATTTTGTTGTAAAAGCAGATTTTTTTCATGTACTGATAACCATATTAATCTTTGCCCTGATTGTATTTTTAACTTATCTGACTTTTACATACAGCAGATACGTTATTAAGCTTGCAGGGGTAAAAAACTTTGTAATCATCGGCAAGATAATGGGGTTAATTTTAGGAGTGTTGGGAGCAAATATGTTGATACAGGGAATTAAATTGGCATTTAATATTTGAGCTCTTTTCAAAAGGTCAATTCAGGCAGGCTGAATAAAACCCTTAAAACGCAATGTGTGAATTATGTAACTTTTACACGGAATAATATAATGCTTAAACAGTTATGTTTTCGGAATTTTGTAGTATCAGGTTTGTGATGAGGTAGAAAACCCTTAATTGTTTCTTGACTCCTTTATAAAAACCGGAAATTTTATTGCGATTTCATCACACACTTAGCTATCCTGATAATCTTCATTCCGGTTGCTTACAGGATAAAAATTGGATCATGTATTTTTTAATACGCTTGATTAAAAACGCTTATGAATATATTATTAGTACATCCGCATTATCCTGATTCCTTCTGGAGTTTCAAACATGCATTACGTTTTATATCGAAAAAAGCAGCTGTGCCTCCGCTGGGATTAATAACCGTATCGGCAATGCTGCCTCCTGCCTGGCAGAAAAGACTGGTAGATTTAAATGTTGCCCCTCTCAAAACAAAAGATATCCAGTGGGCTGATTTTGTCTTTATCAGTGCCATGTATATACAGAAAGAATCTGTCGATTTTATTATTAGTGAATGTATAAAGCTGGGTGTGAAAATTGTTGCAGGCGGCCCATTATTTACCCAGGAATACCAAAACTATTCACAGGTTGATCACCTTATTCTTAATGAGGCAGAGATTACATTACCGCTTTTTCTGAATGATTTACATGACGGCAAGCCGGAGAAAATTTATAAAACCACCGAATTTCCTGATATTACTTCAACCCCCATGCCCGATTTCCAGTTATTGTCAAGGAAAAATTATGCTTTTATGAACATACAGGTTTCTCGGGGATGTCCTTTCTCCTGTGAATTTTGTGAAATAACCTCTCTGTTCGGACATAAGGTCAGGACCAAATCCACAGAACAAATACTAAATGAGCTTGAAAAATTGTATGAATTGCAATGGCGTGGACCTGTATTTATTGTGGATGATAATTTTATCGGGAATAAACAAGTCATAAAACACGATTTACTTCCTGCAATGAAAAAATGGATGCAGGAACACAACTATCCGTTTGTATTCAATACAGAAGCTTCTATTAACCTGTCCGACGACGATGAACTCCTGAAACTAATGGCAGAAACAGGATTTAATTCTGTATTTATCGGGATTGAAACCCCTGACGAAAATTCGCTTCATGAGTGCAACAAAGTACAGAACAAAAACCGCAACCTCCTGCAGAGCATAAAGAAAATACAAAAAGCAGGCTTGCAGGTTTCAGGCGGTTTTATTGTAGGATTCGACAGTGACTCGCCCTCTGTTTTTCAGCGGCAGATAAATTTTATACAAAGAAGCGGAATTGTTTCGGCTATGGTCGGCCTTTTAAATGCCCCGAAAAACACGCGGCTTTATGACCGGTTAGAAGCGGAAAACAGATTAACCGTCGAAGCTTCCGGAAATAATACTGATCTGTCTATGAACTTCATCCCACGCATGAACTATCAGGAACTCATTGAAGGCTATAAGAAAATTATCCGCGATATTTATACCACAAAGCCATATTATAAAAGGATACGGAGATTATTACTTAATTATAAACCCTGCTATACAAAACCGGCAAAAATTAATATTACTGATTTAAGGGCTTTCCTGAAATCTATTTTTATTATCGGGGTAATTAATAGGGGCAGAAGAGATTACTGGAAATTCATGATATGGACATTTTTCAGGCGGCCGGGATTAATGGTTGATGCAGTAACATTTTCTATCTATGGCTATCATTTCCGGACAGTATATGGCTTAAGAAGGAAAAATACCCGCTAAAACCATGAAATGTGTGAATGATGTAACTTTTATACGGAATAGTATAATACTTTTACTGTAATATATCATGACCTTTACAGTATAGATTTGTGACGAAGTAAATCCTTTTCCCCCTGTTATAAAGGTAACAGGAAAATTAATTGCAATTTCAACACACGCTTTACTTTTATAATTTTCTTATTTCCTCATGTCTGCAGGGTATTATGAAGTTACGGGCATGTTTAAAAGACAACGATACAGCTATTAAAAACACAGGTTAATCAACTAAAGTAACAATTATCATTTTTTAAAAGTGGAAGCAGAAGCCACTCTAAAAAACGGGACTTATTAATGAAAAGTCAAATAAATAAATAAACTATAAAATTTACACAAATGACACAAATGAAAAAAATCAGTTTAAACGAAGTAAAAAAATACACATTATTGTTATGTGTTTTATGGTTCGGAAGTATACATGTATCCGCTACTAATGTTAGCGGACTAATTTCTACTAATACCGTTTGGACCCTTGCAAACAGTCCGTACATTGTTACAGGTAATATCTTGGTTAATACAGGGGTTGCTTTGACTATTCAGCCGGGGGTTATTGTTAAATTTAACAGCGGGCTGTCTATCCAAATTGATGGAACTTTATTGGCTCAGGGTACAATTATTGACTCAATCACTTTTACTTCCAATACTACACAAGCCGCAGGCGCATGGGGTTATATTTATTTCAGTAATACAAGTACTGATGCCGTTTACGAAAATAATATTTACGGAAATTACCTTAGCGGAAGCATCCTTGAATATTGCATAATACAGTATGCCGGTGGTGCAAGCGTCAGTGATAATGGTGCTTTGCGTTTAGATGCCGCAAATCCTTTTATAAATTATTGTACTATATCCGATAATAATGCCACAGGAATTAATGGATATAATCTTACAGAAAGTCTTAAAATTTCAAATTCTGTTATAAGTAGTAATAAATCATCCGATTATGGTGGTGGTATTTGTATTTCCAGTACAGGCAGTACCCTTATATCCGGTAATACTATATCAAAAAATAATACATCATCTTATGGCGGAGGTATTTGTAATATGTATTGGACAGCGATTATATCTAATAATACAATTAGCGAAAATACAGCAGATATGGGTGGTGGCATAGCCAGTGGAATGGGTGGCATTAGCTCATCCCCGATAACTAATAACATAATAATGAATAATATCGCAAATAATGACGGAGGAGGTATGTATATTTATAATGGTACATCCATAATATCCGATAATATAATAATAAACAACGGAGCCTATCGTGCGGGTGGTATTTTCGCCTACGGTGGTAGTGATGCAGCTATATCTGAAAATGTCATATCCGATAATAGTGCAATTGGCCCAGGAGGAATATGGAGTGCCAGTGGTACAGGGCAGGGGCAAGCGATACTTAATAATCATATTATCAGAAATACTGCATATGGTGATGCCGGCATTACTTCAGATAATATTGCTGATATTAAGTTAAATACTATTGCATATAATAAAAATACTAACTTTAATAACAACTTAAACAGAAGTATTGATATTACAGGAAATCCTGACTTTAATAACAACAATATTTTTAATAATTCGGCTTTTTATGAAATGTATAATGACAATGCACAGGGAACGACAAACGTCGCAGCAACCAATAACTGGTGGGGAACAACCAATGATGGTGATATTCAGGCAAAAATTTACGACTGGATTGATGATGGAACTTTGGGTATAGTAAATTACAGTCCATATTTAACAACACCTGATACCATAGCTCCTGTGTCACCACCGGCAAATGTCACCAAAACAAACATAGGTGGAGGGCAGGTAAAAATAACATGGAACCACAACCCGGAATTGGATATTGCAGGTTATCATGTGTACTATGGTGGGTTTAACGGTTATTCTTTTACTGATTCTGTTAATGCAGGAAATGACACTTCATACATCCTTACAGATGTTAGTATTACTGACACTATTGGAGTTACAGCTTATGACAGTACATATAGTCTTGATAATGAATACGATTCCACAATTGTAAACGATAACGTGGTCAATGGCAACGAAAGTTGGTATACTTATGCCGAACCGGTATGCAATTCATTAATTTTAACAATGTCTTCTGTTGATGCAAGTTGTCCAACGTGTAATGATGGTACAGCAACTGCAGGTATTTCAGGTGGACTAATACCATATACTTATTCATGGAACACAAATCCTGTGCAAGACAGTTCAGTCGCAATAAATTTGTTGCCGGGAACATATACTGTTACTATTACCGATGATAATGGTTGTGTCTTGACCGATTCCATTGAAGTTTTATTTACAACTTCAATTGACGGGAAAAATGATTTATCGTTAATTAACTTTTATCCAAATCCGGCAAATGATATTATTACAATTTATATAAATGAAAACAGCAATACATCATTTATTTTGAATATTTATAATGTTATGGGGTTATTAGTCAGGACAGAAATGTTTGTACAAAATCAATTACAAATTAATATCAGAGATTTAAGCAACGGTATTTATATGGTAGAAATCAAATCTGAAGATTGGACGGAAAAACAGAAACTGATAATTCAAAGATAAGATTGGCTAAATATAAAAACGATACAACCATTAAAATACACACTAATCAACTAAAATAACAATTATCATTTTTTAAAAGTGGAGACCAGCAACCACTTTAAAAAACGGGCCTGTTCCTCTCAGGTGTTTTTTAGGGGAGGCGATACCGAAAAGCCATACGAATAGGAAAAAAACAAAAAAATAATATGAAAAAAAATTTACTTTTACTGGTTTTAGTATATATTGCTATTACAGCTTATGGACAAAATTCCGTTCCAAACGGGAATTTTGAAAACTGGAATTCGGATACTTATGATTACCCTCAAAATTATCCTTACACATCAAATTATGATGTATTTTTCCAATATCAACTTCCTTTCAATGAAGTTAAAACTACAAACATATTAGATGCATTCCACGGCAATTACGCTGTTAAAATTTCTTCCATTTCATTTGCTACTGAAACAGCCATCGGCTATTTTATAAATACAAACCCAAATAATGGCGGCCCTGATACATGGACAGGTGGAATACCCTATAGCCAAATACCCAATGGAATAAGAGGGTATTACAAATACAATGTTGCAACTGCCGATTCAGGTTTAATAATAGTAGCTTTCAGCAAGGATGGAGCCAATATCGGAACATATTTTTGTAAAGTTGGTGGAATTCATGATACTTACTCATTGTTCAACTTTACATTCAGCCCGGCGCTTTCCGAAAGCCCCGATTCAGTGATGTTTGGTGCAACATCAAGCGATATTACGGTCAGCGACGATGGTGTAGCAGGAAGTGTTTTGTTTATAGACAGCGTATCTTTTACTGGAGTGACCAGTCAGCCCGATCTTATGAATGGTGATTTTGAATTATGGCAAAGCCAGACTTTTTACGCTCCTGACAATTGGTCTATAGAAGGTGCCGGAGTGAATATGACCGCCGATGTCGCTGCAGGAGATTATGCCATAGAATTAACAACCTATCTTGGAGAAAATAATGGTAACCCTAAAGCCCGTGCCGGAGAGATTTCAAACGGATATTGGGATAATTCATGCGGCTGTAATAATGGCGGTTACCCTTTTTCCAATCAAATAGACACACTGGTGTTTTATTATAAATATGCCCCTTCCGGAAATGACAGCGCCGTAATAAATTTAAATTTCAAAAATAATGGTTCTGATATTGGCGGGAGACAGAAATATCTTCTTGCCTCAGTAGATTATCAATATACAGAATTTTCTTTTGAAATCGGACAAGCTCCGGATACAGTGATTGTGCAAATTTCTTCTTCTAATGGCATAAATGATGATGTTTCTTTTGTCGGCTCAGATCTAATAATTGATGAGATACATTTTAAATCACAGCCACTGACTACAGGCATTTTTAATTATGAAAATGATAACAACATAAGCATTTTTCCTAATCCTTCAAACGGTAAATTTCAGATTCAGAATTTAGGATTTGGCGTTCAGAACCTGGAAATTTACAATGTTCTTGCAGAAAAAATTTATTCAGTATTAAACTTTCAACATCAGACTTGCCTGACCGGCAGACAGGCATCAAACGAAATAGACCTTTCCAGCTTACCAAAAGGGATTTATTTTATAAAAATTTATAACGGAGAAAAAACTCATACTGAGAAAATTGTGATACAGTAATACTGAAATACTAAGCGTTTGAGTTTGCATATTGAGCATAACCGAAATATTGCAAACTCAAACAGCCGAAGTATAGCATTTTATAGATGACAAAGAACTAAAAGTGCGGAGTCAGCACGATAATCACTGACAAAATTAAAATCAGGTTTAAAAAAATCTGGTGTAGAGAGTTTAAATTTCAAGGTTTTTGATAAAACAGGTTATTTTGTAAGAACAGTAGTTTTTTAATGGTTAATTGTCAAATAAGTAACTGTGTAATTATCAGGTATAAAGCAGATAAAATAAACCCGAAGCACTTTCTCTACCATATCACCCAGTCATTCTCATTATTCTCACGTCGTGATGTTGGCTTTTGCTTTCCCTGGGTTAGCTCATCAACGGTATTTATAACATAATTTTTCAGTTCCGAAACTGTTATTATCCCATCGTGGTTCCTGTCGGCACCGCCTGATTTTAACCCGTTGATTAATGAATATGTAAAAACGCCATTGTTCCATTTTGCTGATTCAAGAGCAAATCCTGTGCCCGAGGCGGCGGAGATAACAGTAAGTCCTGATTTTTTTGAAACATCGGAGAATATTTCCTGCATAAGCTCGAAAGAATTATTTAAGCCAACTGCCGGCTTTTCGTCGAGCATCGTAATGCCGCGCGCGCCCAAAACTATTTTCAGGCTGTCACCGGAAGCGCTTTTTGCAACTACAACTTCTTTTTCTTTTACTTCTGTCCTGTCAACTTCGCCGCTGTGGCAGGCGTCAATAAACAAAAGTTTTTTCCGCGCAGGAATGCACGACAGCATTTTTTCAATTTCATCAAACCCGATTCCATTTTTGGCGGGATCTTTGAAATCCATATCGTAAGCAGCATAATAAAAGTCCAGATTCTTGTCCAGCAATCCATGGCCTGAAAGATAAAATATGACCTCATCATCTTCCCTGCAGTTTTGAAGCTTGTTTGCCAGATTTGAAAAATTAACACGCGTGGCTTTTTCGTCAAACAATGTGTCGATAAAGATGTTTTTATATTTCCCGTTTTGTGTTTTAAACGCTTCAACAAAGTCCCTTCCGTCTTTCCTTGAATAGTCGAGGTTATATTTGTTGTCAACATATTTCGAAACCGAGATTGCAGTTAAATATAAATTCCATTTTGGCTGGGGTGAATTATAAATTATTTCCATGCGCTCTTTCATGGATTCAATGGAATTAACATTTTGCGCTGACACTTCAATAATATTATTTCCGGGGCAGAGGTCGATTTTAATATTTTTTTCTGCTGTCTTTGTATTAAATGAACTTAAGATCAATTCAGGCCTGTTGCATAAAGGAACGCCATTGATAAAAACATTTATTTTATCGAGATTTGACAGGCTGTCGGAAACAGATACTGACAAATTGTAAACAGGATCGATTGTAATGTCAAACAGCGATGCATTTTTAATAACAACTTCCGGAGCATCATAAATTGACGTTATGTTTTTCCCGGCACTTGTCTGAAAGTTTAATTTCTTTCTTTTCTCAACTGCTGCGGAATACATGTCGGTCTGTTCTTTTGTAGCCATTGCCAGGCGTTTTATGATAATATCGGGGCGGTTGAATAGTTCATCAAATTGTTCGAATGTAAATACCTTATTCCCAAGAACAAAATGCACGGCCTTTGTTGCGCCTTTGGTTGCCGTGTAATAACCATCGGGGGTGTATGCAACATAATCGTCAGAACCCTGAAGGCTTATGAAAGTTACAACTTCGGAAAAGTCGTTCATCCTCCAGAGTTTTATTTGTGTGTCAAGGCTGCTGCTGGCAAGAAAGCGGTCGTCCCTGCTGAATGACAGCGAGAGAATGCCGTCGAGATGCCCGTGGAGAGTGGCAATTAATTTCCCGTCTTCAACATTCCATATTCTTATTAAAGAATTATTTATATCTCCTGTCGCCAGTAATTTGCCGTTATGGCTAAGGCAGAGAGCATTTGTCCATGAGCCGTAAGTTTCATGGAAAAACTTTGCTTCGGTACCTGATGTTTCAAATTCCCGGACAATTTCTCCGGTTGTAAAATCAATAATAACGATATTTTTATTTCCGATGACCAGGAGATATAAATAATTCTTTAATAAG
>CAZEWB010000008.1:12573-21050 GCA_964515655.1 uncultured Bacteroidales bacterium | reverse complement strand
TGTAAGAATGTATACAGAAGATGCAATGATATTAAACCGGACACGAGTGACTGATAACTGATTACTGTTCCTGCTCCACTCCATTCTGTTTCTGCGAGCCACCGAAATCAGCAATAGTTTTAAAGAACTGCTGACGGTACGTGTCACCAATTGGAATGTACTTTCCGCCAATTACTATTCTCTCACGTTCTATACTGTCAATTTTATCCAATGCTACTATGAATGACTTGTGAACCCGGACAAAATTCTCAGGAGGCAGCAAAGCCAGGATACGTGCAAAATTCATCAGTGTCATTATTCCTTCCTTCGGGATCATTATCCGCAGATAATCTTTCATTCCCTCAACATACATTATCTCATCAAGGAATATCTTCTGCATCCTGTACTCGGTCTTTACAAAAATAAATGCTCTTCCCGAAGCCTTTGCATCCTGCTTTATAGTTACCTGCCGGGGCGAATTCTTTTCTGCAATTGTATTACCTGCTTTATTCACAGCTTTCATGAACCTCTCAAACGAGAATGGTTTCAGCAGGTAGTCCGTTACATCCATTTCGTATCCTGTAAGCGCATACTGGTCGTATGCCGTAGTAAGTATTATCACCGGATGGTAGTCAAGCAGCCCTATCACCTGAAGACCTGTAAGCTCGTCCATCTGTATGTCAAGAAAGACTATGTCGACCTTATTGTTTTTAAGGTATCCCAACGCATCCAGACCATTTCTGAAACTCTTCTTATGGTCAAGGAACGGCACTTTTTCAATGAAGCGTACGATCTTCTCAAGTGCCAGCGGCTCGTCGTCAACCGATATACATGTGTATTTTACCGTATCCATAATGATGCATAGAATTTATTCGTGTCTATTGTCTTTATCTCAAGTTTATAACTGTCGGGATGCAAAAGTTCCAGGCGGCGCTTTAAGTTGAGCAGCCCTATCCCTCCTATATCATCTTTATTGTTTTCGACAGGCGCTACAGTATTAACTACAAAGAATTCAATGTTCTCATCAACCTTCAGGTTAATTGTTACAGCAGGCATGCCGTTCTTTTTATCTCCGTGCTTAATAGCATTTTCGACTAGCGGAATAAGCAACATTGGTGCGATCAGTCTGCCGGGCATACGAATCTCCGAAGTATATGAAATATAATTAGGACCATAACGGAGTGAATTAAGTTCAATAAACTCCTCAGGTATTCTTCTTCCTTTTCTATTGGGACGTAATCGTTCTGGTTATCATAGGTAACGTATCTTAAAATGTCCGATAAACGTACTATACTTTCCGAAGCTTTTGAAGGGTTTGTTTGTACAAGCGAATCAATATTATTTAATGTGTTGAAAAGGAAATGAGGATTTATTTGAGATTTTAGCAGCATGAGTTCGCTCTTTATATTCTGATTCTCCAGGTTTGTCCTGTCCTGCTGGCCTTTTATCCATAACTTGGTCATTTTAATTCCGGCTGCTATTCCTACAATTGTATATGTAGAAACAAGATTATACCAGTAGTTTAGTTCAAAGAAACCTTTTTTGCCTGCCCATTCGGGGTAATACAATGGCATATATACAAAGTAGGAGATTATCTGGTTAAGGAATATTACAACAACTGCCAGCATCAGAAAGAAAAAAGAGAAAGAAATATATTTCTTCTGCATTATAAATGATGGAATGAGCCAGTATATCGTTACGTATGTTGCAAAAATGTCGACCGGAATAAAGATCAGACCGCTTACAAGTGAGTGATAATAAGGCATCTTGGAATTAATATATGCCAGCACGCTGAAGAAGAACAGGTAAAGTACCCAGAACGCTATATGTGTCAGAACCTGCTGTCGTTTATTTCTGTATTGATAAAGGATCATAAATGAAATTTATTGTAAAGATAATACGAAATCAACCCTGACGCTACAAAAATATTCTGAAATATACCAACCGGTAAATGTTATCGACAAAAGCCGGATAATATCAGTTTTTCCCGTTAAACCGATTTGCAATCCTGTTTGTACACAAATTACTGCTTCTTGTATAAAATGTTTGTAATGCGCCTGTATTTCATTGTACTTTTGAAGAAAAAAATGAAAAGGAAATTATTCAATACATCCCTGATAATAATTATTACATTTCTTATTATATATCCCTACCGGATATTTTCCCAGAATCCCGATAATGTAAAGAAAACGACTGAAGAACTCAGCATGGTAAAATACTATGGCCGCAGCATTGCAATGGGTGGGGATAAAAAAGCAGCAGACTGGATAGCATCGGAATTTACAAAAACAGGATTGAAAAAATGGAGTTCAGATTACTTTCAGCCATTCACTACCTCCGGAAATACTTTCACCGGGGAACTCGTAGTTTCGATTGACGGAAAAATAATGAAACCTGCTGATGATTACTACCTGAGGCTTTCATGCCCCGATACTTCCGCTTCTTTTGAGATTGTTAAATATTACGATGGCAGTTTTAATCACGAAAATGCAAACAAACTGGTTGAAATGGATCTTAAGAACAAAGCCCTTGTGGTTGATCTGGATCAGGTAATGGAACTGTACCAGAAGCCCGATTCTATCCTCGGAAAGGTCTTTAAAAAAGACATCGGCGCTGTTATTTTTCTTTCCGTACATACTATCAGATGGTACAATATATATGGGAACCGCATTATCCACAAGGTAATGATAGACATGAAAAAAAGCAGTTTCGACCCGGCTTCTGCCAAACTACATGTAGAAGTTAATGCAGAATTTCAGAAAGATTACAAGACACAGAATGTAATCGGATACATCGAAGGCAAAAGCAAGAAAGACGAATACGTGGTCATTTGCGGACATTACGATCATATAGGAATGATGGGTACAAATACTGTTTTTCCCGGTGCCGATGACAACGCAAGCGCTATAGGAACTATGCTTGAACTCGCAAACTATTATTCAATACCTGCAAATGCACCTGAGTATACTTTGATATTTGCCGCTTTCAGTGCAGAAGAAACAGGGCTATACGGATCAGCCTGGTTTGTTAAGAACTGTCCGGTTGATACTGCAAAAATAAAAATGGTTTTAAACTTTGATATGGTCGCTTTCGGAAAAGACAGTTTCATTGTATTTAATGGAGTGGAAAGTCCTGAAATAATGACAATGCTCAATAATACCGTCGAGAAACAAAAACTTCCTTTTGTATACAAACCGCGCGAAAACATTCCATATAGCGACCATTATTCCTTTACCGAAAAAGGAATACCGGCAGTTTTCATTACCAGTGGTACGGAGCCATCGCCGGATTACCACACAAATAAAGATGACTATAAATCGGCCTCATTCAACAATATAAAGGAGTTAATGCTAAGTATTATTGAATTCATAAAGGCGATTTAATAGTGGTTTCCTCTCAGGTTTAGGTTTAAGGCCGTCGTGGTTGGCGGCCTTTTTTTTATTGTACAATCAACCTTATTCAGGCATGGACATAAGACCCCTGATTTCAATGAAAATTCCTTTGAATAACTATGTGAATCTTTTGAACTTTCCCTGTAATAGTCATTTATTACAAAAGAAAAGACTGTGTCTGTCAACGGAATAATATTTGTGCTTTGGGTATTTGAATTATTACATGTTGCGAAAAGCAGGAGTAAAACCGAAAAAGTAAAAACAGTTCTTATAATTTTATTTCTTTTAAATCAGTTATCTGCAATAAGTACAAAAAATGAAGCTCTGTTCTTCATTTATTTTACATAACTGATCTGAACATCGTAATTTTCCTTGTCGTTCGTCAGACGTATGATATAATTTCCGGAGGAGACTGACAATGTGTTAAGGTCGTATGTATAAACTTGTTTTGCAGGGTCGGATCCGGCATTCTTAAGTACAAAAGATTTTCCGTCTGAACTGATCAGGGTGATAGTGAATGAACCTTGAGCAAATTTACCGGGAACAATGTTGATCTGTCCGTTGTTCGGGTTCGGATAAACTGATACCGGAGCGAAGTTCTGGGTTACAGGTGCAGAAACAGGGATTGCAGCTACCTGTCCGTTACTTGAAACAAAATTGCCGAACAATCCTGCTCCGTTTTCTGCTTTCACGCTGACGTAGTATATCTGCTGGTCTGTAAGGCTCAGACCTGTCCTGTTTATGTAGTTGGCTCCGGCGTTACTGGTCCAGTTAACAACATCAGTTCCACCCGGTGTGATGCCGATAGCGTACCAATAGGCAACTACGCCCGAATGCGGGTCGCCTGCCGAATTAACCCAGTTGGCCTGTATCGTTGTTAACGACCAGGAAGTATCAATATCACTTACAGGTCCGTCAGCGACACTGCCGGGAGTTGAAGGAGGAGTCCAGTCAATATTAAGATCGTGAAAAACTATGTCTGATAAGTTGAAATTTCCGTCAACGACAATGGATTTTATTTTGGCCCCGTATGTCGAAGGGTCCGGGTTCTGGTAACGTATGTCTTTAGTGCTGTTGCCAAGGGTTATGTCGGCAGTCGTGTTGCGCGAACGGTAAACCTTGAGTTCTGTAACTGTCAGTTTACTGTTACCGGAACGGAAACTGATATAATTTCCGTTGGTCGAAAATGGACTTGTATCTGTCCAGCTTCCCATGTATATGTCGTCTCTCCATACGGAAATGGTACCGAGAATGCGGTCGTATGTGATCTTGAAATCGTAGTACTGACCCGGAGTTGTTGTAACACCTGTAATTATTTTTGATGCTGCTGTGAAAGAATTGTTGATGCATTTGAAGAATTCAAGAGTTTGTCCTTCTACACGGAACCATACAAAGTATGAGTTGCCGCGGTTGGTTTGTGCGCCGTCATCGCAAAAGAGGTGGAAGCCAAAACGACGGTTTGTTCCCGTTCCTTCTACTTTTGCAATGAAATGATACAAATAGCGGTTGGACAATGTCTGATCGAGCGGAGCAAAAATATTGGAGCTGTTTACGGTTTCATCGCTTTGTACCAATTCTCCGCCGGCTACAGCCCATGTCCCGGCAGAGTCTGTCCATACCGGTTGGAGAACATCAAAATTATCTGCGAAAAATCCTCTTGTATTGTTCGCTCCCCAGTACGTGCCGTTATAATCCAGAACCTGGTAGAATGCTTTTTCTACAGTTACATTGTCGTTGTCGGTAAAAGTGGCGGTAAAATCGGCGGTCTTCCAGTTATTAGGAGTTGAGATAGATGTTGTGGGAATTACATTATCACAGTTCAGGGTTGTAAAGGACGGGCCATCGGTGAAGTCCGTAGTATTCCATATCTTCCAGTAATATGTGGTTGACGGATTCAGTACAAGCGGAGTAACTCCGTCGGACTGCAACACGAATCCGTCCGGACCGGTATAAGTTGTCAATCCTGAGATGTATTTGATATACGGCGCAGTGTAAGAAGATGTCTCTGAAAGCAGGATATACCACCCGGTTCCGGAGTTCTGCCAGCTGAACTGAACATCATTATCGGGACAACCAAGAGCAGTAGCGGTTAGATTAACAGGAATGTTACTTGTTCCTGAGGAAGTCCATGAAACAGCCCAGCCGGCAGCTGTTGTAGAACAGTCTGAACGGAATTCAATAGTGATTGAACCTCCGCTTGATGTAATCGTACCGGGACTTGTAGTGCCGGTGTAGTAACCGATCTGTGCAGCCCATTCGGAATTCCCATCGTAAATGTACATGTAATCCCATGTATTCTCTAAACTGAATGAAGAGAAGTTAAGCGTTACATAAGATGCTCCGGCAGGGCTTATTACCCAGATTTTTCTTTCATCGTCTGAATACTCACCAGTGGAACCACCGGTGTCATATAATGTTCCGGTTGCTGTTGTAAGTGTGGTGATAGTAGTGTTGTCATTTATCAGTTTGTAATAATAATTCCAGTTCCAGTTGATGCCGGGGTCGGTATGCGACTGGTTTGGATAATGTTGATGGCCTTTAATATGACAGCATGTGCCGGGAATGCCGGATACATCATAATCCGTTCCTGCAAGCCATGGCCAGAAGCCGGTACGGATGGGGTTGATACCATTGCCGGCGCAAACATCATATGTGAGATCTGCCGAGGTCTCATACATTGTAGAAGTATACCACGAGGCATCATCAACATAGCCTTCGTGTTCGTATCCGAATGCAATACCGTTGGAACTTGCCACATGCCATGCCTCATTAGACTCGTCAACCATTTGAGTAACCTTACCGGCATTAACTGAGTTTGATGCCACAACATAATGCGTTGATGCGCTGGCGCTGGGATTCTGAAACCAACTGATACAACCGGTATAACTGCCCTGTACGGTATGAATAGCGATAGTATACGGAGTGTCGTACCATCCTGTATAATGATTTGGAGAAGCAACCCACAAACAGTTCGAAAAATTATAATCGGGACATGCTGTTTTTACCCCTGTCGGCATATACAACTGTCCTTTTTCAGTAGTGACCTTACCTTCAGAAATGATCACTTTAGGTGAATTGAATATCTTAAGGTTATTACCGAAGAGCTCTTCCATATTTATCTGGTATGCAGGAAAACCAAAATCCCTCTGGTATCCGGGACTGTTTAAAAATGTCATGATTCCGAATGTGTACAGGTTCATCGCATAATCATTAATGGCTGTTTCCTGGCTGATATTTAGTTCAGATAATGATATCAGTATCTTTACCATATCCTTCGGATCGTTTCCGGAAATGTTCAATTGGGTCTTTAACGCCGAAAAAGCTGCAGCGAATGCTTTTACATTAGAAAGAGGATCGTTGATTATCTCTTCAATGCTGTAACCGGACAATCCCGCAACGGAGATCAGGTTATTCCTGAAATAATTTTTTCCGTCCAGCGTAAGACCCATAACGCCATAGACCCTGGGCATGCCTGTGCAGCTTTCGGGAGAGCTTGTTGTAATATGTCTGAAGTGAGTGTAATGATATGATATTGCTTCGAGCATTCCCCTGGGAACATCAGGATATTGCTGGTATGCTGCTTCGAAATATGCTTTCGATTTATTGTACTGATCCATGAGTATAGCGTTAGCCTGCTGATCGATCTGCTGTCCTTCAGCGTCTTTAACAACATTATCATTTCCCTGTCCGACAGTGCCAAACGAATTGTTAACACCTGAACTCAAAATGAAAGTCAGAGCCATACATAGAGATACAAAAGAAATTTTCATAACATGATTTTATTTACAGCAAAATTAATCTAAAATCGGATAACTGTCAATTAATATTTTAACAATAAGTCAGTGCAATATTAGAATGCATAGGAGATATCTTGTTTTAAAGCGCCGTGTCATGCTGAGCCCGCCCACTAAAACAAAAAAGTAAAGAGAAAAGTAATTGGCGGTGTCGAAGCATGTGCGCGGGCATGTGTGAGATCCTTCGACACGCCTGATTATTTGTTTCTACTATCTTTTTTTTCAACAGGCAGGCGGCTCAGGATGACAGAGTGGTGTGTGTGGGAATGAGGGGCCATAGCTCCCGACGCCCTTTCTTCTCCATCATCTGAATTTCTTAATTGTTAGGAATGAAAATAAAACTGTCAACAGAAACAATATTAAAGTCAGTACCCCATATACTAAAACCGATTGCTCATGATAGACGGTCTCAGAGATCCCGTCAAAGTAGTTCCCTTCTGGATCGTAAGGCAAATTCAAACGGCTTATGAAAATAAGAGCAGACAATATTGTCAATGCTGCTGAAAGCGCTGCGCTGATTGCCAAAATAATTTTTATCATCAAAAATTCATTCAGGAAGCTGTCTCAAAACCCATGACTTGTCATCCTGAAGACCACTGTAAAATCAGTCTTTTACTTTCACACAGCTAATGACAATGCCCCTTTCACCCAACCCGTCATCCTGAACTCGTTTCAGGATCTCTCACCACCCATAACTCGTAAAGAATTCTTGTGTTGTGCATGTGAGATTCCGGAACGAGCCCGGAATGACGGGAAGGGGGTTTTGGGCATGCTTGTCATTAAGAGCGAAGCGAAGGATATAAAGTGTTTGTTAATTAGATTCTTCGCTCTGCTCAGAATGACAAGGGGTTTGTTTTGTGGAGTTTTGAGACAGACTTGTTAGTTTATTAAAAAGACTTTTACCTGCTTATTCTTCTTTGGATTGCTCCATAAAAGTCACAACACCTGTTTCGATATCATAAAATGCCCCGATGATTGATACCTTTTTCTCTTCAACAAACTCTCTTATTATTTCGCTTTTTTTCATGATATCGTCAATGGTCATCTTTACGTTGTTTTGTGCAGTCTCATTAATGATGTTCGGATTTGTAGTATCAGATTTTATTGCAGGTTTTATCTGTTCAACAAGCTGGGTCAGATTACCGAGTTTAATATCTTTGACCGCTCCGGTTACAGCACCGCAATGACTGTGGCCCATAACAACTATCAGTTTCGAACCTGCATGTTCAACTGCATATTCCATGCTGCCAAGAACATTGTCATCTTCGATATTTCCTGCAACGCAAACCACCACCCAAACACACCCAACACA
>CAZEWB010000008.1:0-12563 GCA_964515655.1 uncultured Bacteroidales bacterium | reverse complement strand
AAGAATTACAGTATGAGGTTTCTGTCCTTCTTTTGTAAGTTCTATCTGTTTTTTGTAATCGGTATTCCTGAACTTGATATCAATAAAGCGCTTGTTGCCATTCTTTAATTCATTGATGGCATCTTCGGGAGTATTGATAACAATGGGTTCCAAAACTTGTTCAACAACTTTAATAGTATCTTTCTTTTCAACTTTGGTCTCAGTGTTATTATTTCCACATGACCAGACAAGGCAAATAGCGATACACGCTGAAAGTAAAGCAAAAATGTTTTTCATATTCATTGAATTAATTTATTATACCCCAAGTGGATTTGCGGGTAACTGTTTATCCTGTTTTACCCAGCCTGCATCGTCATTTCTGAAATATACACTCTTTCCTGTTTCGGTATCCCATACAAGCGCTCTTTGAACTGCTGTGCCATCGGGAAATACGTTGTAAGTAAATATCATCTGATATTTCCCGATTTTATTTACGCCTTCGTCAAGGAATTTTTCAGGCCCGGGTGTTGCCTGCGACGGGTTGATACTGCGGATTAAAAATCCTGCACAAAGCATCATCATGCTTATGCCAATGCTGATCTGTAAAAATTTGTTTTTCATGTTCGTTTATTTTAGGTTAAAGAAATATTTTTGTTTTCGATACTAAGTTTATGTATTATTTCAGCAGAGTTAAGTTCCATTTTTGAAAAAGCAAACCACTTTTTTCCCAAATCTTTTAACGAAGCTCCCAGATGATAGGTGTCTTTGTTATCAATAATAAGAAAACGGTCGTGCGATTTTGTAAAAGTTTTTACATCAATTGAGGAGTATTGCTGGTTATGTTTTTTCAGATCCATTTGAAGTTGTTGTGTAAAATGGGAAGTAAAAATACCCGCTGTTACCCCTTTTTCTCGTTTTGCCAGTATAAGAAAAACACTTTCGTCAATATAATTGTCAATGAGTATGATTGATTTTTTTGCAGATTTAACAAGCCCTGAAACAAATACGTGAGCATCAAAAATCTGGCCGTCGAAGAAGATGCCTTCGTTAGGTGGGAGACTTGTACGAATCTGAAAATCAATTTCTCCTAATTTGCCTTTCACAGTATGCATGTCTTGCTCAAGGCGGTCAATGCGGTGATTAACGGCATAACCTTTAAGTAAATATTCCTTTAACACTTTGTTAGCCCAGATACGGAATTGTGTACCACGGTGTGACTTCACCCGGTATCCAACAGAAATTATTATATCGAGATTATATAATTGAATATTTCTTTTAACCTTACGACCACCTTCAATCTGAACTTGTAAATAATCCTTACAAGTTTCATTTATCTCTAATTCAGATTCCTGGTAAATATTCCGTATATGTATCGTTATGTTTTGAGGAGTGGTTTGAAAAAGGTCCGCCATCTGAGCTTGAGTTAGCCAAACGGTTTCATCTTCAATTTTTACTTCCAATTTAACCGAAAGTTCATCGGCCTGATATATAATTATTTCGTCTTTCATTTTATTAAACAATCAGTTTCCCTCTGTAAGTCCTCCCGATAGTTATCGGGACTGCTTTCAATTCCACAAAATAAACTCCGGGTTTAAGGTCTCCGCGATCGATTGTGATGTGGGCTGGTTCGTAAGAGGACATACTATGGGATGAGTTTATCATTCAATGAAATTAAGTTGTTACAAATATATTAAAATTTTAATTCTTAATTAAGTTTGAACGAAGTTGGTATTAAAATAAATTAAAACCAGTTCGGTTCAATAAAGTGCGTTACACTTTAAAAGCTGCAAACCTTAACCGCCTCTGCAGGAATCCATTTTGTTTTTAATTAATAATTAGTTTATATTTTTTTCATTTGTTCTTCTGTATTCTGTTTCCTCTCACTTCAATTATTCCACTCTTCTCTTTTCACTGCTGATTGATGTTGACTTTAGCTAGAGTCTGTCTGTAAAGTCAGTGTTTGGATCATAATGTTCGGGATCGAGGCTTTCGAAGTTTTTTAAATCCAGGAGTTTACTTGTGTAAATGACTGGTTTAAAAAACGAGAGTAACGAAGATACCGGACATTATGGACAAACACTAGCTAATCCTCCATGGGCTTATCGGGCAGTTGATTGTTATAGAGCTGCCATTTACTTTTGATGTCAAGATAATACACACTTTTCCCGGTTTCTGTATTCATGATAATTACATTTTTGAAACCATTGGGATCAAAGGCAAGGAACACCTGATATTTCCCAACCATACTCACACCTGTCCGCTGAACATTTTCGGGAGTCTGTTGCGCTGCCTGTACATTGTGGAACGAACGCACAAAAAAACCTATAGCCATGAGCATCATCGACACTCCAATGCTAACTTGTAAAAATTTGTTTTTCATGTTGGTTTTATTTTAAAGTGTTATTATTCGCTTGGTTTTTCATCACAAATATATTAATTATTTATTCTCTAATACTAAAGTGAAATACAATATAGCCCAAAGCCCAAATCGTCATCCTGAACTCGTTTCAGGATCTCCTCATGCCCGCGCACTCCTTCGACTTTCCGCTCATATACTTTTCCTATACTATTGTTTGGTACTGGAGCGGGCTCAGGATGACCCACGTTTTTTGACTATTAGCAATATCACTTTGGTATAATACGTTTGCAGGACTTTATTATTTGTTAATAAATGGGCAGAAAGTCTGACGGGATTAATAAATACGGGAACAAAGCGGACTACGACGTTGTTGAGGGGGAAGTAAATACGTAACGTTTGAATGTTGGCTTTGCCGGGCATTTCCTTGCAGTCTAGTGTATAGTGCCTAACGTGTGTTCAAGGCACTGTAAATATTGTTATTGTCATTGAAAAACTAATTTTTTAACCTGCACAAATTTGGTAGTATGCACCTTGATAAAGTAAATACCTTTTGGAAAATTAGTAAAGTCTATTTCATTAGGTTTTTCTAAATTCAATACTGTTTCACCGATTTCATTAATTACAAGTACATTTTTAATATTTTCTGCATTTATTTTAATTTTTCCAGTAGTTGGATTTGGATACAGTGTAAAAAAGTTGTCATTGATTTGCCCATCACTTATTGATAAATTTATTTGGAGATTTAATAATACTGAATCCATAAAATTAGTTGAATTAGGTTCAGGTCCTCCAAAGACAGTTGTTAACCTATTTACTAATAATATTTTATATGATTCTAAATTTAATATCCCAATTAATAATGTATCAATATAACTGTCTATACTTAAGTCACAAAGCTGAATGCTATTCCCAAATATTTTAATTGTGTCTTGATATATTTCAAATGAGCTTGGTAATAAACATCTGACGTCTGCTTCGTTTGTCCTATAAACAATAATTTTAATACTGTCATTGGATGTTGGGTTATTAGGAACAACCTTGACACTATCAAAAGTCGGATTATTTGATATTACAAAGGTTTGTCCAATAGCAATATTTGTAATTACAAATGTGATTATTAAAAGAAGTGATTTTTTCATGGGTGTTGATATTTAATTGTATATTTTAAAGACGTTGTTATTGAATAATAGTTGCTTATAATTGTCAAGTTGCCCATAACTGCCCAGTTTTTACCAAACGTGTGTTAGGGTGCGTTGTTATTTGTCCACCACGCTTTCGGTCAAATAGTGTTTTGATATTTTTTGTATTCAATTTTAAAAAATTTAATGGTAAAATAAACTAAGAGTCCAACGATAAGTCCATATAAAACGTATGAAATACCTAACTTGTATATTTTTCTGTAACTGTCACTTACTAACAAAAGTGTCGTGGAAGTCCCAACAACAAAGCTTATTGATATAAGTGTCAATGAAACTATGTAACCAACTGACGCAAAAAATGCTTTTTTATTTGTTGGAGTTTTATAATACAATTTATGAAATGAAGTCGTGTTATTAAAGAACAAATATGAAGCAAACTGTTTGATAGTCAAATTTGTCTCTATGGGTGTGTCAGGCTTGAACTTAAAAATATAGAAGTATAAGAGATAAATTATTAGTCCAGCGAGTACAGTATGAATGATAGCAATACTTGTCCAACCTACAGCAAACAGTTTTACTAATATGTTTGTTTCATTAGTCAAGTCAGGCGTATAGAAATAAGTTGTTATTGTGTCATAAAGTCTGCCAACAATAACAAGTAAAGCAAGTATTATAAATTTTCTCGTTTTATATGTCTGTTCGTTATTTTTCAATTTTAAAAGTTATTTTACAGGATTAATCTTTTTCTTTTTTTACAATGCACCCTAACTCCGAAATATATTCGCCGTTTTTTCTACTGAACAACAAATTTCTTAACT
Source organism: uncultured Bacteroidales bacterium (assembly GCA_964515655.1). GTDB lineage: Bacteria > Bacteroidota > Bacteroidia > Bacteroidales > GWA2-32-17. Next base: position 8,268 of record CAZEWB010000008.1, on the reverse strand, counting down.
GTGATCTTCTTATCAGTCCGGATCTTCATCATGTATATGCCCTTTGTCAGACAAAATGAATTTATTCTTTTATAAATTTAATCGCTTCATTATTCGAAGAACTTTTTACAATTAGATAGTACAGGCCCTTTGGTAATTCTGATACCTTAATTTGTTCAAGATACTGATTATTGGTTTTATTACTTTGATATACCTGAATTCCTAAAGTATTATAGATTTCCATTTGGATAGGTTTATTATCAATTTTATTAAATCTAATATTAATATTATTACCAGTTGGGTTTGGAAACACCTTTATATCCTGGATTTTCTCGTTTAAAAATGCCGGTTCAATTAAGGTTAATGGATTACATATACTATCGCAATTACCAATTGGCGAGAAATTTAATAAAAACAAATTATCTCCATTGTAGTTTAATGTATCATAATTGGTTATTGTTGTGTCTTGCAGGTTACCAATAATAAAAAGATTACCACATTTTTTTCGCATAAATAAAGCATCATCTGTACCAATACTTCCAATATTATCAACCCAATTAACATCACCATTTACAGTTATAGAAGCAATAGCTAAATCTTTGCCTCCATTTGATGGAACTCCTACTTCATCAATATTTTGACAAAAAAATCCAGTGAAGTCATTAAATTCGCCATATATAATCAGCTCTGTTGGGTTATACGATTCAATACTTGCAATATAAATCCCGTAATTCATATTATGCCAGAGTAAATTCCCATTAGGATCATACTTTGCTATAATACTATTATTATTTTGTTCTGAATATATTGTATCACCATTATTTAATTGAATATAATTATTCGCACTCATCGTTTCTGTAATGTAAATATTATTATTACAATCTAAGGTATAAACAGGAAAGACTCCCAGGCCTGTAGAACTACTACTCAGAGCATATGCGTTTTCCCATCCAATAATTGTGTCGAGTATAGCTACATATCCATTAGCGGGGTTTGCTGCCGGGTCGGTAATAATTTCTGAAATTTGAATACTACCAAAATTTAAATAATCTCTAAATTTTCCAAAGACATAAATTTTGCCATTTTGACTTAGTTCAAGTTTAGGACTCACTGTAGCAACTTTTGCTTCATTATACGAACTATTATTAGGATTTAGATAACCAAGATTAAAATAATCATAATTATAATTATATGGACCAACCGGAAAATTGTTTTTATAATGTCCATTGCAATCTATTTCAAGTATTGTAGCATCTCCATTTCCTAATGTATGTGAGCTGCCATCCGCAAAGATTCCGTGATCTCTGTGGTTTAAAATGGATACATATATCTGATTATTATTAACAAAAAGAATATCTGTGCCTCCAATTGGTTTTAAGTTTAAAGTATTGGAATGTATAATCCATTGAGTACTACCATTTGAATCTAATTTAGCAATAAAAAATTGAATGTATAAATCACTGTGGTCTATTGTAATAGTATCCATTTTAAATTGGTATGAAGCATAACTGCCAGTAATGTAAACATTCATCTCATCATCAGTTGTAACGCCAGTAATAAAGGAACTTTTATAATAAGAATAACCACTTGTATAATCAAAGGGGCTTTGAACCTCTTCCCATAAAAGATTACCATTAGGATCAAATTTTCTTAAGAACATACATTCTTTTCCGTCAACACCATAAGTATGATGATAACAACCGGCAACGTAGCTGTTTTTACTATTATCAACATGATAGTCCAAAATGTGACCAGGCCAATAATATGGATAAGAAACCTGCGAAATAGTGTCAAAAAAACAATAAGAGCCATTATTACTGTTTGAAGAATGTAGATAAATATAAATTGATGAATGAACAGTATCAGAACATCCCATAATTGTATTACCAATTAATGTTATAGTTTTTTCACCTATTGAATTATAAGCCACTACTGAATTGGTGGAAGTATCACTTAAAATAGAAGCTGAATTGTCAAAAATCCAATAGTATGTATCTGCAGTTGATGTATTCGTAAAGTGTATAGAATCTCCAATGCAACCACCTGCAGAAGATTCAAAACTCATATTTAAATTTTGAACTATTATTGTTAATGTGGCATAGAATTGTCCGGTACCGGAACATCCATTATGATAGCTGGTATAAATTCGATAAATACGATTTGAAGTAATTGAAGCGGTTGGTAAAATTAACGTGTCCCCATTTCCTTCAATTGGAGTGCCGACATATCCAACAACATTGTCACCAAGTAGATAATTTACTCCGAATTGTGAATTGGCTATTTTAATAAAGGTTGTATCACCATTACAAACTATTGGATTTAATACAGATATAGGAAGAGATAAATTAAAAACAACAACACAAACCATTACATTGTGAGTGATTTGTTGAATCCCGCAAGAATTGCTTTTAAATCCGGTAATAACAAATGTAGATGTACTTGTAATATTTCCAGTAGGAAAATTTAATGTATCGCCTGTTCCAGCTCTGTAATTTCCAATAAGATTTCCATTTTTGGTTAGTTTATATGTTGCTCCAACCTGAGAGTTGTATACTGTAACTATTGTTCCAGTATTATTACAGACAGTGTCTGAAGCAACTGAAATCGTAAAATCAGCTACATCCAATTCAGGTTGAATATTAAGTATCTGAGTACATGTGTCATATAGAAAACCATTATAAGCAACAAGACTAACAGTATCGGTTTGATTTCCCTGAAGAAATGTATAGGTTAGGTTATTAGTTGTAGAAATCAGGTTGCCATTAATTAACCATTGGTAAGTATAAGATGTTGAACCTGTGTTTGTGAACGTGACTGGGAAGCCTACACAAAAATTAGTGGTTGAAGTTGTGAAAGAAGAACTTGGCAAACTATTTCCACCAATATTTGTAGTTTTAAATACCTTACCTTCATCAGTAACAAAGTATCCATTATTAATGTCTTTGAAATATATTTTATTTATTGTATTGCCAGAAAGATTTGGGAATTTCTCCCATAAAAGACCAGCATTTCTTGATATATAAAGTTCATCATCTGCTCCAATAAAAATAGTGTCTTTATTTAAAGTATAAAGTGAAGTAATTGAAGTAAATGTTTTTGATAAAAGTGACCAGCTTGTACCGTCATTGATTGTCTTATAAATATTTGTCGGAGTAGTAGCAAAGCCAAATCCATTTGAAGTCATTGAAATAAATTGTAGTCCACTATATGGTGTAACAGTCCAATTGGTTCCTGAATTTATTGTCTTATAAATAAATCCTCCTGCTGCAAAAGCTTTAGTAGTATTAATTGCCTGAATGTTAGTAATATTTGATGAAGAACTAGTACTTTGCCATGTCCATGTATTACCACTATTTGTTGTATATAAAATTCTTCCTTGTGTTCCACAAGCATAACCGTTTGTATATGAAAAGAAACTAAGATCATTCATTTTTCTTGGCCACGTGCCACTGTTCATCAAACTTACAATTCCCCAATAATCTCCGCCATTAGTTGATTTTAAAATAGTCTCACTATTACCTGCGGCAATTAATCCAGTCCCAATGATTGTATTAGCATCTAATACTTCAAGACCAGTTAATCGACTTACTACCAGTGAGACACCAGTAGAACTTACAATTTGTTTTGCAGTCCAGGTTGCACCATCATCATAAGAAATAAATAAAGTATCAACTCCACCAACATAAAGTGAATTTCCAAATGATTTAATGTTATAAAGATTACTAGTTGTTGTCAACCCCAATTGATTCCACTGAGAGAATCCATGAAGAGATAAAAAAATAAAAGTCAGGAAAAAAAACTTTTTCATAGAATTAAGTATTAATCCATTTTCAAGTTTGTAGCTTATCTTTTCCCACGCCTTGTTACTAACTCCGAAATTTCCTGGCTGTTTTACTACTGAACTACAAATTTCTTAACTGTGATCTTCTTATCAGTCCGGATCTTCATCATGTATATACCCTTTGTCAGACTTTGAATATCCAGTTCAATTGATATTTCATTTCCATACTTATTATGCATCATTTCTTTTCCCTGAAGATCGAAAATACTTACAATGGTCTCTTTGGATATTTCAGAATTTGTTATTGTAATGAAATCATTGGCAGGATTTGGGTAGATACTAATATTTTCTTCAGCACCGGTATTATCAGAGATCCCGCTTCCGCCTGTATAACAAATTACAATTTTTGGATGTAAGGAAGTATCAATTACATCACTTGAAGCAAAAATAACGCTTCTGTAGTATTCTTCAGTTTGCAGTTTTAGGCTGAATCCAAAACTGGTTGAAGGGTTGTTAATAATATCCTGAACTAATGACGTGACATTAATTGTATAGTCCTGATGTATTGATGAACTTGCCGGAACCGAGACCTGATTTTGTGTTGTCACAGTTGGTTTATTATTCCATGTTATTGTCTGCTCGTTCCAGGTACCGGTAACTCTTTGCACTATCATTTCATTTGTACCGCTAAGCTGGCTATGTTCCCCGTTGGATGATTGTGAGGCAGCATAATTGTATAAATACAGATTTGCGGAAGTAATTGTTGCGCCTGCAGGAATTGAAGAATAATCAAAATCAATAAAACTTCTGCAGATCATAGGATCACTATTAAAAGTCCATGCCAGAATATTAAATTCATTTGAAGAACCGAAATTGTTGTCTGGTGACAGATCTCTGACATATGCATCCTTACCTTCGGTAGCATTTGGTCTGATAGTGATACAGTTCAAGTCGTTTGGAATATATGTTATAACAAGTTTGGGATGTAAAGAAGTATCACTTACATCACTTGAAGCAAAAATAACGCTTCGGTAATATTCTTCAGTTTGTAATTTCAGCATGAATCCAAAACTAGTTGCAGGATTATCAATAATATCCTGAACCATTGATGTGACATTAATTGTATAGTCCTGATGTACAGATGAACTTGCAGGAACCGAGACCTGATTTTGTGTCGTCACGGTTGGTTTATTATTCCATGTAATTGTCTGCTCATTCCAGATACCGGTAACTCTGTTAACAAACATTTCATTTGACCCGCTAAGCTGACTATGCTCTCCGTTACTTGATTGGGAATTAGGGTAATTGTATAAATAAAGATTTGCAGCGGTAATTGTTGCACCGGCAGGAATAGATGAAAAGTCAAAATCGATAAAACTTCTGCAGATCATAGGATCACTATTAAAAGTCCATGCCAGAATATTAAATTCACTTGATGTGCCATAATTTACAGTCGGCGATAAATCCCTTACATAAGCATCCTTACCATCTGCGGCATTTGGCCGGAGAGTTATTGTTGTTTGCCCGGAAACATTGCTGTTTAATCCTGAAAAGGAAATTAATATCAGCAAAAACAGATTTGCATTTTTCATAGTCATTAGATTTATTTTGTTAAAGATTAAAAGTAAACAATAAATCGTATTTTACAATAAGAAATGTTACAGTTGGTAGCTTTTATGTAATAAGTGGTAAAATCGTAATCGTTTTAATGAACAATGCCAAATGCTCAATTTTCAATGAACATATGTTTTAACACTTCGAATTACGAAAAAGAACATACGAAATTACGAAATACGAAACCGGTAACAAGTAACCGTAACCAGCAGCAATCGTGCTCGTTTCTGGTTACTGGTCACTTGTTTCTGGTAACTGGTTCGTAATTCGTATAAAATTCGTAATTCGAAAATTCGTATTAAATTCGTAATTCGATGATATGAGAACAATTGAACATTTGAACAAATTTTACAATTACCCACACAATTTATAAAGAACCATATAAGCCAATATTTCTATTCTTTTTTCACTCCAAACGCTTTTAAAAAATCCTCTTTGCGGCGTCGGGAGAGGGCAACTTTTGCACCGTTCCGCATTTCAAGAAAACCTCCCTCCTTAGTATTAAGCGAAAGTACATGGTGGAGGTTTACCAGCGAAGAGTGGTGAGAACGGAAAAAATCCCCGGGATTGAGCATTTCTTCAATTTCGCCCAGGCTCTTCGAAACATATACCGGCTCATGGTTGGTGATGTAAAAAGTACTGTACCGGCCATCAGCTTTTACATAAAGGATATTATTTATATCAATAAACAGGAGGCCTTTTCCGGTTGGCAGGCTGATCTTTTCGCTAAACGAAGTAATGGGGTCAGACGATTGCTCATATTTGTCCCGTTGCTCGCATATCTTGCAGGCTTTTTCAACCACCGCGAGTATTTCATCAATATTGATGGGTTTCAGTATGTAGTCAACGGCATTTGCCTTAAAAGCTTTTACGGCATATTGTTCAAAAGCAGTGACAAAGACAATCAGGGCAGGTGAATTTTTTAATCCGTTGGCAACATCAAAACCGGTAGCATCGGGCATTTCGATATCCACAAAAACCAGGTCAGGCATTTCCTTTTTTGCTATTATTAATCCACTGGCGGCATTATATGCTATACCACAGATCTCAACATTTTTGCAGTAGTTGTTTAGTACTGTAACTATACTTTCAACTGCATTTTTCTCATCATCGATGATTACAACTTTTAAAGATCTCATGTCAGGTAATTATTGGTATGATAAGTTCTACGGTGGTTCCGGCAGGTTGACCGGAATCATCGTATAAATCGATGAATTTTATTCTCAGGTTTTTATGGTATAGTGTATTGTGCAAGTCTAATCGCTCCTGGGTTATTTTTGCTCCAAGCGACTTGTGAGCGCTCTGTTTACTTTCATTAATTTCAGCAGCCTTCTTACGTCCCACACCATCATCACATATGATGCATTTGATGCAGTTGTTTTCTTCGGGGAGAATGGAAATGGTTAAAAGCCCCTTTTCAATTTTGTTCATCAGCCCATGCCAGATGGCATTTTCAACAAAAGGTTGTATTAGCAGAGTTGGGATACAAATGATTGCTTTGTTCAGACTTTCATCAACAGTGATCCGGTGATCAAACTTATTATCAAAGCGCAGGGCTTCAAGTTCGATATAAGTCATTATTGTATTTATTTCCTCTTCAAGAGTAATAGATGGCTTATTTGAATTTATAAGGACACTCCTCATCAGACTGGAAAATTTTGTCAGATATTTATTGGAAGTACGAATGTCGTTTTTAAGGATGTATAATTGTATAGAATTTAATGAATTAAAAATAAAATGGGGATTCATCTGACTATTTAGAGCTTGTCTCTGGTATTCGAGCATTTGATATTTAAGATGATTTCTGCGATTAATCTGCCTGATACGATAGAAGTATCCGCCCGCTATAATTGAAATCAAAAAAAGTGAAACCAGAAGAATGAACCACCATTTTTCCCAGTAAGGAGGATGGATTACAAATGTAACCGAAGCAGGAAACCTGCATTTGTCGTTATCGTCAAAAAGAGCATAAATTTCAAGAGTATATTCACCGGGTGGAAGTGTAGTAAGTCGAATTTCGGTAGATTTTGTGTAATTCCATTTATCAGAAAGGCCCTTTATCCGATACATGTAATTCATTTTTCCTGCATTTATGAAAGACATATATCCGAAAGAAATCAAAATGGTTGCAGTATTATAAGGTAATTGATATATAGTTAAAACAGAGGTATCCCTTTCATTGATTTTTATACCGGTAAGTAAAACATTGAAGTTTTGAGGAAGGTTATTATCAACCTTATTGTAATTAAATATTGTAAGGCCTTTGTCTGTCGCAACATAAATCGTGTCGTTAGATACAGTGATCTGGTTAATGTCGTTTGAAATAAGTCCATTGTCCGTATTAATTCTTTGAACCGACCACTGTTTTGTCTTATTAAGCAATATACGGGATATTCCATTGTTTGTAGAAACCCAAATCTCATCTTTACCTAATGCCATATGCTTAACATTGTTGCTGCTAAGCCCATTGCTGATGTCTAGTTGGGTGACCTTTCCATTTTGAAGAATATAAATTCCTTCTCCCTTAGTTGCAATCCACAGGCTGGTATCCATCGGGTTGCATAAAACCCAGGTTGATCTGAGTTTTAGCCGGGGAAATTTTTCTGAAAGCATTATTAGTGAATCATTACGTATTTCCCCAGCTCCGTAATAACTGCTGAAATACATTTTTCCATCAGGACTGCTGCAAATATTTACAAATCTCATAAATGCAATGGAAGAGGGTAATACTAAAACACTATCGTTGCTTACTTTACCAATATTTGTTTTTGTGCATATATAGAGATCTTCCTTGCTGGCAGGAGAGTTATATTCAATAGTAAGATTACCATTAATTTTTTTTGTGATGCCGTTGTCAATTTTGTAATTATGCAGTTGTGTTCCAATCCATGTTA
>CAZEWB010000007.1:0-21174 GCA_964515655.1 uncultured Bacteroidales bacterium | reverse complement strand
GGTTTGTTGTGGCGGGCTGGATTGGCCTTATGATTTCCGGTGCAGTATTAATTGATAGAAAAACATTACACGAAGAATCATTTGGTGAACAGGAACCGCTTATTAAAACGTTATAGTCTGATGCAATATCTGCGATACTTACAGGATTAATTGTAAGGATATCAGTTGTGGCACCAGAAACAGAAACTCCGTTAATTAAATCAACTATTCCTTTTCTCCACTGATATGTGAGGCCGGAACCAGTTGCTGTTACCGAAAAACTTACTGAACTTCCAACACATGCTGTCTGATCGACAGGTTCTGTGGTAATAACCGGACCACTGCCGATTATCAAAGAAGCATATACTGAAGTATCACTTGGCATATAGGTACCTGATACAATTACATTATAGTCAATTGCAGCATCTGAAACAGCAACCGGATCAATAGTAAGAGTTGCAGTGTTTGCACCCGAAATATTTCCTCCATCAATTAAGTCTGTAGTTCCTTTTCTCCACTGATACGAAAGACCGGTACCCGTTGCAGTAACTGTAAATGATGCCGAAGCACCTAAACATACTGTTTGATCTCCGGGACCAGTAACAACTATAGGAGCAGAAACTGAAGGACAACCCAAAGGCATAATGGCAGTCATTGAAGCGGTAGCTAAAGCGCCAACAGTTGTCATTGCCCTGCCGTGCATAAGAACTCCGGTAAGTAAATCCATGGCTCCATTCGCGCATACAATTGTTCCTTCAAATTCCGAGTAATCGTTTATGCTTACAGCGCCGTTGATCATCCAGTAAACATTTTCCACTACAGTTCCGTTAATCAGTTTTACTTTTGAATAAGTACTTGTAGATAATGCACCATAAATTTTGATAACAAAAACTGCGGTCGGATCGTACATTGCATCAAGAAAAAGTGTATCGGTAAATGTCACGGCGCCGTTCATAAGGTATGTGTGAGGTGTAAGCACCAGACTATTTCCGAACTGCGGAGGATATAATAATTCAATATCATAAGGTAAAGCGTTTAAATAAGTGTAGGCATTCAGCAGATCGGCCGCTGCTGCAACAGTAGAACCATCCGGGATCGGGTGAATTGCCCCTGTAACAAATAATGGGTTATAGCCTGTAGTTAATCCGTTGTTAGTACCTACATCTCCTGTAACGTATGTTGAACCGGTATTTGTAACCGGTCCGTCCGAAGAGAATAATGTATAGCATATTGTTGATCCCAGATCCGGTGCCAGAGGACCTGTAAGTACAGGACTTCCGCAGCCAACGGGTGTGTATGCAAGAATGCCGTCAATAGTTATTGCACCAGCGATTGCAAGCGCTCTGCCTTCGAGTGTGTCACCCGAATTCAGGTTTATAGCAGAATTGTTTGCAACTATTGTTCCCCTCATTGTTGTTCCTGTCGCCATATCAACAAGACCTTCCACTTTCCAGAAAACATTGCAGGCCAATGCACCGTTAATCAGTTTAACTTTTGAATTGGCGTTTGTTGAAAAAGCGCCTTCGATCTGAAAGATGAACAATGCATTCGGGTCGCCCTGGCCATCCAGAATAAGTTCCAGATTTAAAGTTGCCGGAGCAGGGATTCCATATATACCCGGAGTTAATATAACCCCATTTCCCAGTAATACGCCGGGGAAGAGTGTCGGAATAGCAGCATCCAGATCGTTGTATGCAATAAGTAAATCTGCGGCACACTGCCCGCTGGCGACATCACCATCGTGCATTACGCCGTTTACATTACCAAAGCCGGTACTTGAACCGCTGTTTGAACCCACATGTCCGGTAAGATGCGAAATACCTGTATTAGTCACTGCTCCTACAGTTGTAAAAAGGACAAAATCGGCAGATGTTCCCAGATTGGGCGCCTGTCCATAATTGATATTAGGAAATAACAGCAGACTTAAAATTGTCACAAAAAATAGCAATTGACTTTTCATTATTAGTTGGTTTAGTTAGATAATATTTCACGTTACAAAGGTGATTACAATAGGAATCAGATATGTTACAGATTACTGTTTATTAGTTACATAATTCACACATAAAGAACCTACTTTTTCAATTCCATCCTTCCATCTCTGGTAATATCGATATTAAAAGATTGCTTAAACGGTTGTGTTGTCTCCAGAATGGCATCAAGCGTTAATGAGTAATCGTAATTGTCTTTATTAATAATAACATCGAAAATTGTTTTTCCAATGTTTTTAATACTGATCTCTATAGGAATATTTATAAAGGTTGTTTCTTTTGGTTTAATAAAAATTGTTTCTATTATTTCCCCTTTCAGGTTACCTTGTTTTATTATAGTCATTGAATATTTAACCTCTTTTACTATTAAGTTTACATCACTATAGTTGATGATCTTTATCCTGGCATCTGCAATTATAGATTTAAAGCCGACTTTTAAATATTTAATATCAACTATAGATATTTCAGGAGGCTGTGGAATTTTTATTTTCGCTGATTTATTAATAGGGATTTCTACTTTCCCAAATAGTGTAGAATATTGAAGAGAAACATTAATAGAATAACTAACACTATCTCCCTTTTTTCTCTCAACTTTCAGGTCATTCATAATAGCGGCGTATGGGATCTTTAAAGAAAAATCAATTGTGTCCACTTCATCGCTATGAAGCGCCAACCCTAAATATTTCTGATTTTGCAAATAAGTTTTTTCAAACAGTGATACTTTGTATTTGATAGAATCTATTTCGATCTTAATAATTGATTTATTTTTTACTGACAGCTTAGAACTGACATACGTAGTATCGTTTTTAACTTTAATAATTATCTCTCCGATTTGCTCTACATCCGGGATAAAATGTGATACAATCTTTTTATTGAAAATAAAAAAAACTCCAACTGCTATAATTATCACTAATAAGATAATAATCCCAATATATTTAATTTGTTTTTTCATTTGATTTATTTTGAAACTATCAGTTTATTAACTTGTAAGTTATTCTCCGTTTTTCTTTGATTCTTTCTTAAAATATTTCCTGAGTAAAAAACTGTGCTGAAGTGCCTCCAGGTCTTTGTTAAGATTTTCGGAACTGGTTTTAAGATTGCTTATAGTTGTTTTAATATCTGAACCGGCCTGTTCATCATGCAGCATTACCCCAACGGGAGTTTTGGTGTTTTCAGCCGCGACTTTCAGGTTCTTTACAAAAACAGTTGCTGTATCGGCTATGCTTTGTAATTTTAATACTGAAGTTTTTAATGAATTGAATACTACCGTATCTGTCACCAGATCATTCGCCAATGTTCCTTTTTTGTTTATTTTCACACTAAATTCTGAGAGAGATGCAAGCATAATTTGTGCATTTACAGATGCTTTCTGAAGTGATTTTGTAAGGAAGAAAATATTGTAATAAATTGAATCGTTATTTAAAAGCAGACCAATCGTCCCTTCACCTTCAACCAGTTTTTTTGTAATTTTCAGGATATTCAGATTATTCTGCTGCAATGTATTCATGATATCTTCCGTAGACAGCATTTTCTCATTATAAAGCGTATCACCATCTTCTATCTCCGGGGCTGAAGAAGTACCACCATAGATGACAAGGATTTTATTACCGATCAAACCATCCGTGCTGATTTTCACTTTGGCATCTTTTCGGATATACTGCTTTGATTCGATATTAATATTCATAACCACTTTCACCTGCGACTCACCGTAAAACTCTATTTTTTTAACGGTTCCTATTTTTACACCGGAAAACCAGATATTATTTCCGGAATGCAACCCGTTCACATCACCAAATACGGTTGAAATGGTCATTTTTTTCGAAAATGTTGAATGAAGATTGCCTACAACCATCACTCCGCCGATTAATAATAATATTCCTGTTAAAATGAAAAGACCCACTATTACCGGGCGTTTATTTACTTGTTCATTCATGATTTGTTGTATATAAAATTATAATTGAAAAAACTTTTTATCTGTTCATTGTCTTCCCGATTGTTATTTGGATCAAAAACTTCTTCGAATCGTCCAATCTTTACAAATTTTCCATTTATAAGCATGGCTACTCTGTCGCCGGTTTCTTTTGCGCAGGTCAGATCATGCGTTATTATGACGGAAGTGGTATTATACATTTTCTGAACTTCATTGATCAGCATATTTATTTCCTGACTTGTTGTAGGGTCCAGTCCTGAAGTGGGTTCATCGTATAACATTACTTCTGGTTTTAGAATTAATGTCCGTGCAATTCCTATCCTTTTGCGTTGACCGCCTGAAAGATCAGATGGCATTTCATTTATCTTTTCTTTTAATCCAACAGCATCCAGAACTTCTTCAACAGTTTTATTGATCTCCTGTCTGCTGATATCTTTCATATTCATTTTTAATGGAAATTCGAGATTCTGACGAACATTCATGCTGTCATACAAAGCACTGCTCTGGAACGAAAACCCCATTCGTAAACGCAGGATATTTAAATCTTTTCCGGATAATTTGTCAACCTGCTGTCCGAATACTTTTACCATACCCTTATCCGGAGTTATTAATCCTACAAGGATTTTAATAAGAACAGATTTTCCCACTCCTGAACGTCCAAGCACAACCATATTCTCTCCTTTAAATACTTCAAGGTTTATGTCTTTTAGAATATCCAATTCATCAAACGATTTATACAATCCTTTGATAGAAATGACAGGCTCATTATTCGTTATTGTATCCTTATTTTCCATGATTTAATAATATCTTATCCAATTGGCCATTTGTACAATCACAACTTCTTCGATAAAAACGAGGAACATAGTAAGAACTACTGCCTGATTGGCTGCCCTGCCTACACCACGTGTTCCCTTAACAGCATTATAACCTTTGTAGCATCCGACAATTCCGATAGTGAATCCGAATATCATTGATTTAAAAAGTGAAGAAAACACATCAAGAAAAGTGATCGTTGAAAATCCATTAATAAAGAAAGAGACTAAACTTGTTGTTTCAAATGAATGAACATTGAAATAAGAACCTAAAAGCGCAACAAAACCACAAAACAAACCCAGAACGGGCACGGTAATAGTAGTTGCAAGCACACGGGTAACAACCAAATATTTAAATGGATTAATAGCAGATACTTCCATTGCCTCAATCTGTTCTGTAACTCTCATTGAACCCAGTTCAGCGCCAATGCTCGAACCCACTTTTCCTGCACAGATCAATGCTGTAACCAAAGCTCCCAATGCTCTCACAATTGCAATGGAAACTAAAGAAGGAAGCCATGAGGTAGCTCCGAATTCTGACAATGAAGGCCTTGATTGTTGTGTGAAAACGATACCGATAATAAAACCGGTAAGTGTAATTAAAGGAAGTGATTTTACACCGATTTCAAAGCACTGATTGACAACTTCACGCAAATGAAAAGGAGGATGAAAAGCTTCTTTAAAGAATCGTATTACAAATTTATATGCGTTGTTAACATCAGTAAAATACTCGTCAACACCTTTAGAAAATAAATATTTTTTTGCTGTAGAACTTAACACAATTCACTTTTAAAATATAAAACATAGCTAAAACCTACAAAGGTCTTTTCCTGATTTTATGAGAAAATGTTTAAAAGTTTAAAGGTGCAGATCTATAAGCAAGTATGTGTTACATATTACTATATATTAGTTACATAATTCACAGTTTTTATTGATTATATTATGACATACAATATTATTAAAAGCAACTTTATGCTGAGTGTACATTATAGCACAATGAAATATTTCTCGCAGAATACGCAGAAAACCGCAGATGAAGGGGCTGACATTAACGTAAAACAATAAAAAAACACCCTCCCGTCATTGCCTTCCCGCAACATCCGCACAATCCCATCCGCATCCGATTGCTTCGGGTTCTCCTTACGCAATTTACTTGTAATGAACCCTCGCAATGACGCGCTTTTTTTATTTGTTATAATATTTGAAAATAAACGTCATTCCTATTTTTTTCATGGCACCCTATGATGTTTACTGCCAATGACGGATTCCTTGCAAACATCTAAACAACAATCCTATAATTAAAAAGCGTGGGTCACTCTGAGCCCGCCCAACTTTTATCTTTTATTGCTCTGAAGACTTATTGGCGGTGTCGAAGAGTGTGCGAGGGGGAGAGGGGAAAAGCAGCCGCCCTTCGACAAGGCCATATTACAACTACTTCATTTATTCTATCAGCCGGGCCTGCTCAGGGTGACTGCTTTTTTGTGGTATGTTGTGGGGTTTAAACTTTCAGTCATATTTCATTGTGGCCTTACCAAAGGCTAAGGACTCAAAATGACAATAGGTTTGATTTTATAAAGTTGTGTTTTAATCAAAACGTATTGCAGAACCACTGAACATCCTGAAGGGTATAGACATTGTTACCGGAACTGCTTGTTATCCATATTTCATAATAATCATCCTTGGTCATACCCTCCAGAAAAATGGTAGTAAACCATTGGAATGAATTATTTCTGGTTATATCTTTAACAGTTGTTTCACCGAGACGTTCGTCTATACTTCCATTTTTAATAACAGCTACCGAAAATATTCCAGAGTCGTTGGAACATACTGCGTTCCCTGAAATATTCATAACCCCGTTATATTTGTTTAGAGCAGTATATGTAAGTTTATTCCCGTCAATATCAAAACCAATAACGTAGTTATTAGTTCCTGTAAAGTCGGCCTTTACCCACTTTCCTGATTCAATAACCGTAGTAGCTGAAGTATTAGAAAGTACATTTACTTTACTATGAGGTTTTACATTTTCATATCCTGAATTGCTTTCAATATATGCATACCAGTCTCTCAGGTCATCTCGTGTAAAATCAAAACCGGTGATCAACTCACCTACATTATTCCATGCATTATTAGTAATGATCATTGTAGAATACGAAAAGGTGCAGGGATTATATATTATTGCCGAATCGGTCCTACTTTTATTATAATAAGTACCAAGATTGATCTGAACGATGGCATTGGAACCCTTATCCATATTAATACTCCTTTTACAATTAATAAAATCAGTTTCGGCTATTCTTACTTTAACACCGGGTTCTTCTCCATGAATTAATACTCCGTTTATATTTGCATTTGAAATATCACACTGAAAAAGCCAGAGTTCGGCATTAGTAGAATCCAGTATCGCATTATAGAAATTATCAAACGAACAATCCATTATTTCATTATATGTCCCGCTGCCAATAAAATGAATTGCATCTACATTCAGGATTTTTCCATAACCTTTAAGAGTTAATGCAGTAAACGCTAAAGTTTTAAAATAACAATCAGATAAACATCTAAACATGGGTTTACCTTCAAGTCCTGCACCTGCTTCAATTTTTGTAGTTCCATATGAAAACCCTTCGAAAGTAAGCGAATATGGCAAATCGATAACCTGAGTGTAGCTTATCTCATAGGACTCGCTTCCAAGTCTTACAATTGAAGGACCTGCCATATGCATTTGTAAAAAGGCAATTATTTCCGGAATAGTATTCCAGCTGCCTTGTTTTGATACTACAAAAATATTATCACTTATATTGTCTTTATCCTTATCCCTGATGATTTTGTTTGCTCTGAATGAATTCTGAGCAATCATATCGGATGATGAAAATACAAATGCAGTTATTAATAGTGCCGAAATAAAAATGTATCTGGTGCATTTCATCTGCATTTTTGTGAGTTGGGTCTTTGAGTTCATGGTTTTTATGTTTAAGGAAAATATTACTTACATTGTTAAGGAGTTATCACTTTACAAAGATGAACTATATAAGACCTGAAACTGTTACATAACTTAAACAGAGAGTTACAGGTTTCACACATGATAGTTGCTTACGCTAGATGTTGATTGGATGATTTTGCCACAGATTACACAGATTTACACAGATTGATTTGAGGGTTTGGGGGTATACGCTGCGCGGGGCATGACCGGGCTATACAGAGCGGAGAATGAGAGCGGAGAATGAGGAAATGTCAATGTTGCTTACGCTAAAATGAATTCTTTTTAATCAACAATGCCAAATGCTCAATTTTACAATGAGCAATTTTTGAGAAACACTACTATAGTATTTTCTGATCCCTCGCTTGTTTAATTGATATCATTTCTGACATTCAGACACTATTTATCAATTCTGTTAAAACAGGGTACTGTAAATTTAAAAGTACTCCCTTTACCTTCTTCACTTATAACTTTTATCAAACCTCCGTTACGTTGAACAAACTCAAAGCACAAAACCAAACCCAGACCACTGCCTTCTTCATTATTCGTTCCGGCAAAAGAAAAATCAGCTTCAATTGAAAACAACTTACTTAAATCGTCCTTGCTTATTCCCTTGCCGGAATCTTTAATTGAGACTTCAATAAATCTGCCCTTCTTTTTGGCATCTACTTCAATTATGCCATTATTATTTGAAAATTTAACAGCATTACTCAACAGATTTATTATCACTGTACTTAACATCATTTCATCAGCGATCACATAACATTTATCAGCGACCGTTCTTTTAAATTCTATATTTTTATTTTTAGCAGATGTAGAACATTGGTTGATTTTTTTCTCTATCACTGACTTCAGATTTAGTTTTTCGGGATTAAAAACTATAACGCCCCATTGAGATTTGGCCCACAATAAAAGTGTTTCTAAAAATTCGTAAAAACTTTCTGAGGCAGTATGAAGAATAACAAGATTATTTAATACTTCCCCGCTGCTGAATTTTGAATATTTATTTATGATCTGTTGTAACAGAAACTTATTGGCAAATGCAGTGCCCCTAAGGTCATGTGATATTATTGAAAATAATTTATCCTTTGTTTTGTTGACTTCCAACAGCTTCTCCCTTGCATGTTTAAGCTCGATATGAGTTGACACACGTGCGGTAAGCTCGCCAGCATTAAAAGGTTTGGTTATATAATCTACTGCCCCAAGTTCAAAACCCTGCATTATCTTTCCTGAATCGGTCACTGCTGTTAAAAATATTATAGGAATATCTTTTGTTTTTGGATTTGACTTAAACTCTTTGCACGCTTCAAACCCATCCATTTCCGGCATTTGAATGTCTAACAATATCAGATCAGGCGCTTTTTTGTTTGCCGAATTCAGTGCATGTTTGCCAGATGACGAAATACTGATATTGTACCCTTTACTATAAAGAATATTTCCGAGCACCTGCAAGTTCCGGGTATTATCGTCCACTATTAATATTAAAGGTTTGGGGGATGTTTCCATACTATTTATTAATAAGATCGTTGAAATGTTTTAAATTATCATGTATCTTTTGAATGTTAAATGAACTTATATTCCTGGTTAATTCATTACAATAGTCATTTAATTCAGCAATTTTGTATTGTTTATTTGATTTTTCCAGTTTTCTTACAAAATCCTGTAATTCATCAATATTTAAAGATTCATTTAACCTTGTTATTAAGGGCAGGAATCTGATCACAACATCTTTTTTTACTTTTGATGATAGTTCTAATTGATCCAGATGATCGCTCGCTGCATCCATACTACTATTATTATTTTTTTCAGGTAATGATTCATGAGGCAGATACTTTATCAGTTTCTCTAATAAATCATTTTTGTAAATGGGTTTTAAAAGGAAATCATCTGCTACTTTTTGAATCTGGTCTTTTTGCTGTTTCATACCCGACGCTGTAAGGGCAATTACCGGTATATCCTTCAGATCATTATCTGATTTAATTATATTAATAGCGGTATAACCGTCCATAACGGGCATCTGCATATCCATTAATATTAAGTCAGGTCGCTGTTTCCGGATAGCAGTTAAACATTCTTCACCGTTCTCGGCTTCAATTATTCTTATATTAAGTGTTTCGAGATAACCTTTTACCACCTTACGGTTCGAAAGAACATCCTCAGCTAAAAGAAGAACCGGGTTCTTAAATCTTATCCCTGACAGATATTGTTTTTTTTCCTTTTTGTATTCATCAACACGTAATGAGCTTATTTCAATATTAAAAAGAGAAAAACTGAAAACGGAACCTTTACCGGTTTCGCTTTCTGCAGAAATAGTTCCTCCTAATAATTCAACCAATCTTCTTGTAATGCTTAATCCGAGACCTGTTCCTCCATATATGTTTCTATCTTTGTTTAAAGCCTGTACAAATGGCTCAAAAATGTCTGATAGCTGATCGGCAGGAATACCTATACCGGTATCTTTTATAATTATTTTAAGATCTACCTTACTGCCCTCGGTTTCCTTCGGGATAATGTTGACAATAACATCAACAGAACCCTTATGTGTGAATTTTACAGCATTCCCTATCAGGTTGAATAATATCTGCCTGAGGAATTTTTCGTCAGTGATAAGACTACCAGGGATATCTTTAGATATATGAATATTCAATAACAGCCCTTTCTCTTTCGCTTTCATAACGAAAACGGATTGCAGCTCCTGAATAATGCTATTTAAATTTACGGGTTGATATTGAATTACCATCCGCCCCGCTTCAACTTTCGACAGGTCGAGAATATCGTTAATAAGTGACAGAAGGACTTTACTGCTTTGTATGATATTGTCGAGATATTCGGTACACATATTTTGCTCCGAAGCTTTTTCCTTCAGAATACTTGAGAATCCGACAATGGCATTTAATGGGGTACGTAT
Organism: uncultured Bacteroidales bacterium; assembly: GCA_964515655.1. Taxonomy (GTDB): domain Bacteria; phylum Bacteroidota; class Bacteroidia; order Bacteroidales; family GWA2-32-17. The sequence continues at coordinate 10,583 of CAZEWB010000007.1, read as the reverse complement.
TTCGTGGCTCATGTTGGCAAGAAATTCGCTTTTCATTTTATTGGCATCTTCGGCTGATTCTTTAGATTTTTTCAATTCTTCCGTTCTTTCCGATACAGTTATTTCAAGATTATCTAATGTGTTTTGTAATTCTGTTTCGCTGTTTTTCCTCACAATAATTCCAGCCAACGTATTTGCAATAGCATTAAGAAAATCAATTTCGGTTTGATTTTTTAAATGACCTGGTTTAAGATAAACATTGATCACACCAAGTGTTTTGCCTCCATATACAATCGGAATACAATAATGTCCATGCTCATGTATTCCATCATAAGTAATTTCATGTTTTTCATTTAATGTGTTGGAAAATTGTGTCTCCTGTGTTGATGCTGCCCTTCCGCAATGACACAAACCGAAAGCAACAGATTTACAGGATTTTTTTATATACTCCCCAAGATTATTTTCTACTACCATTTTCAGCGAATCCTTATTCGTATCAACAAGAAAAATACTTCCTTTTGATTCGATATTAAGTGAAGGAACATTAATAATCAGGTCGAAAGTTTGTTTAAGCAATTCTATAAGAGGTATATTTTCAATAGACAATTGCAATATGGAGTTTAGTGTAGACTGAATGGAATAATTGACTTGCAGGATAGCTTCCGTCTGCTTGCGCTCGGTAATATTTTCATGAATAAAAACAAATTGTTCAATTTTGCCAAAGCTATCTTTTAAAGGAAAAAGAACTGCACTTATCCAAACGGGATTACTAGGAAACTCAGGAATTACATCGTGCACATCATAGTACAAATCAGGAAAATGTACAACCTTACCGCTTTTAGCCAGCAAAATAAATTCTCCTAAACCTTTTTGCTGAAGATCTGTAAATATCGAAAAATGGGAAGGGGGAACTGCGCCAAAAAGCAAGGAGTATGCAGGATTATACTTGAGTGTATAGCCGTCCTTATCAACAATTTGAATTGACATGGGATTTTTTTCAATTATATCATTCAACAAATTTTCTGCCAGCTTTCGTTCTGAGATGTTTTCAACAATTGCAATGTGAAAGTATGTTTGTGGTTTCTCACCGGTTTTCCATAATGGTGAAATTGTAAGATTGCCCCAAAGAATACTTCCATCTTTATGGACATAACGCTTTTCGAAAGAAAATTCTTTATTAGTACCGTTTATAAGTCTTATATTATTTTCTATACTTGCTTGAATATCGTCATGGCAGGTAATATCCATGAATGTTTTTTGTAACATTTCCGACATAGTATAACCTGCAAAATCACAATATTTTTGATTAACACGAACAATTTGCCCTGTCTCGGTATTCAATATAGCCACACCAACCCCGGCTTGTTCGAAAACTGCACGAAACCGCTCTTCACTTTCACGCAATGAAGTTTCAGCATTCTCTCGGGCAGAATCATCGCGAATAGTCATGCTTGTTTTTAATTGGTTATTTATATCACTAAAAACTGTGGATGTTATATCTGCAGGAAAGCGGGTTCCATCTTTTCTGATAAAAGTTAATTTTCCCGATGCTTTTCCGTTTTTTTTTCTTTGTTTTAATAACACTGGCAACCGGGGGTCAGTGATATCAACAACGCCCGCTCTTCCACCCGAAATTAATTCGCTTTCCGTATAACCAAACATGGAACATGCAGCTGGATTTGCCGAGACGATCCCTCCATCAGGAGTTGTTAAAAGAATAGCATCCATGCTGTTTTCAAAAAACGTCCGGTATTTTGTTTCAGATACTTTATAGGCATTTTCTGTCCGTTTACGCTCTGTAATATCCCGAATATTGCATTGTATGACTTTTTGATGAAATACATTATACACATTACTGACGAACTCAACATTGATCTCTTTCCCTTCAGATGTTTTAAGAGGCATATCTTCATAGCGGACATATCCTTTATGCTGCAATTCCAGAAATTTATCATGATTAGCGATAATATCTTTTAAAAATCCGATCTCCCAGATTTCTCTTTCAAGGAATTGTTCTTTTGAATAACCTAATAACTCTATTAAAAACGGATTTACATCCACAATCATTCCTGTTTCAGCATCAAGGATAAGAATTCCATCTTTTGCAGATTCAAAAAGTCGGCGATAACGGTTTTCCGATGCGGTTAAAGCATCTTCTGCTTGCTTACGTTTATTATCATTCTCATTTTCTTTAATGGCTCTTTTAATTGCAGGGATCAAACGTTCGTATTTTTCCTTAAGCACGCAATCTGTTGCCCCGTTTAACATCGCATTAATTACGTCGTCTTTTCCAATTGCCCCTGAAACGAATATAAAAGGTATTTGAGGATAGTATTCTCCTGCAAACTTCAATGCTTCTTCACCACTATAACCGGGCAGATTGTAATCAGATAATATTATATCAACATCTTCTTTTTTTAGAATATTTATGTATTCTTTCTTATTTTCCGCTAAATAATAATCATGATAAATTCCTCCTCGATCAATTAAAGTATGTATAAATTCCGAATCAGTTAAAGAATCCTCGAGGTGCAATATTTTTATTTTTTTGCTCATGATTGTGATTTGTTTTGTTAAAGTCCTTTGTCATATAATTTCAATTCCAAGCACGAGAATATCATCAGTTTGAGAATTGCTTCCTTTCCATTCCTTTAAAAATTTATGCAAATCTCTTTTAATAGTATAAATAGGGTTCATAGCTACTAAAGCAAGTTGATTTTTGAATCTTTTCATTGTGATTTTATTTAAATTTCTATTATCAAACTGATCTGTTATTCCGTCAGTAAACATAAAAATCTTATTACCGCTTTTAAATTCAAATATTTGTTTACTGAAGACTGAGAAATTGTTTTCTGAACCCCCGATTGAACGTTTGTCTGGTTTAAGTTCTGTTAATTGCTTATTGTCATAATATAATATTGATCTTCTTGCTCCTGCATATTCGATTATTTTAGTTTTGGTATTTATCACACACAATGCTATATCCATACCATCGTGCGATATAGTTATCTCCTGCTTTAAAATACTCCGGAATCTCACGTTCAGATTATTTAAAATCTCTGACGAATCATGAATGTTTTCAATCTTTACAATTTCATTCAGAATATTATGACCAAGCATTGAAAGAAGAGCGCCGGGTACTCCGTGTCCTGTACAATCAGCTACAGCGATAAATATTTTTTCGTTAATACGTTTTACCCAATAGAAATCACCGCCGATAATGTCTTTGGGTTTATTAATTACAATATGCATAATTCCATTCTCAATAAGAAAACATAAATTAGGCAGCATATTTTGCTGTATCCTTTTTGCATAATGAATACTGCTTTCAATATTATTATAAGCATATTTAAGTTTAATATTTGAATTTTGAAGAGCTATATTTAATGCTTCAGTCTTTACCTTTTCATCTTCTATCTTTTCTTTAGATCTTTTAAGATCAATATGTGTGGATATACGAGCTAAGAGTTCTGCAGAATTAAAAGGTTTTGTAATAAAGTCAACGGCACCGGCTTCGAATCCTTTTAAAATGTTTTCTGTTTCGGTTGATGCAGTTAAGAATATTACCGGAATTTCTTTTGTTTCGGATTGGTTTTTAATAATTGTGCAAACTTCAAAGCCATTCATTACAGGCATCTGAATATCCAGTAAAATCAAATCGGGAATTAAACTTTTCAATGATTTTAGAGCTTCGTTTCCGGAAGAAGCAACAGAAACATTATAACCTTTGCTAAATAAAACGGAACCAAGTACCTGAATGTTTTGAGGTGTATCGTCAACAATTAATACTAAAGGTTTTTTATCTGTTTTCATTTTTTACTTTAATTGTATCTTATCATACATCATTCTGACACTCTTGTATTTATTCAACTTTCTCAAGTGCATTCTTTCCTTATTTTATGTTTTGCACAAATTGCGTAATTTTCCATCTGCGATTGTTATAAAACAAAATGAATTAATTACATAATTCACACATCATAAAAAAAACGCACGTCATAGAGATTGATTCGAATTGCTATAATACATCTTCAAAGATATATTTCAACCGGTCTGTTCTGTCCTTACAGGACAGTCCATTAGTTTTATAGAATTTTTATAAATATTTGATCCCTAACGGGATCTTTAGCTTGCAGAAAAAAACAATACAACTTAATTATATCCCCACTTTAATAATTATACGTAATCTTTTCGCATTGCCCTACTTGCCTGTCAGACTATGAGAAAGCATGTTAGACGGGCAATAATGTAAATTATATAAGCTAATTTCTACGCATTGCCCTGTTAAGGGCAAAATATTTATAAAATAAAAGTTATATATTTGTCCTGTAGGGACAAAACAGAATAATTATGGCAAATACATACACACAAATCTACATTCAGGCAGTTTTTGCTGTCCAGAACAGAATAAGCTTGATAAAAAAAGAATGGCGCGATGACTTGTTTAAATATATAACTGGTATAGTAAAGAATCAGGGACATAAACTTATCATTATAAATGGAGTGGCTAATCATGTACATATGTTTGTGGGAATGAAACCGGTTCAATCATTATCTGACCTGATGCAAGATGTAAAAGGCGATTCCTCAAAGTGGATTAACTCAAATCACCTTGTTAAGGGAAAGTTTGAGTGGCAAGCAGGATATGGCGCATTTTCATACTCTCTTTCTCAGATAGACAATGTATGTAAGTATATTGCAAGTCAGGAAGATCACCACAGGAAAAGAACTTTTACACAAGAATATAAAGAATTACTTAAAGAGTTTGAAATTGATTTTAACGAAAAATACATCTTCAAAGACATACTTTAGCAGGTCTGTTCTGTCCTTACAGGACAGTCCATTAGTTTTATAAAAATTTTATAAATATTTGATCCCTAACGGGATCTTGAGCTTGCAGTAAAAAACAATAGAATTCTATTAAATAGCACAGAATTCCTTGTTTTGAAATATATTCTACAATAATAGTTCCTTTTTCAATATAGCAGACTATACCTACTTCTTTGAAACAAGTTTTCCTGATTGGATAACTGCACCATTTTCTATAATCTTATAGAAATAAACCCCGGAAGAAAGGCTGCTTGTCTCAATTATTGTCGAATTTTGTGTAAGGTTTGTATTCATCACTTCTGCTCCCTGAATATTATAAACTCTCAATTGAAAAATAAAATCATTGGATAGCCTATTTATCCGGATGGTTGCTGAAGTACTGAAAGGATTCGGATATATGCTTATGTCAAATACATTTTCAACATCAACCGCTACGATGTGTGAATATGAGCATTTCCCGTCAAAATCTGTTTGCAGTAGCCGGTAATAAGAAGTGCCTTTATATGAATTATAATCAATTACCGAATAATAAAGTAAAGAATTACTGTTCCCTGCACCATCTATACTCAGAACTTCTTCAAATGTAATTGCATCCATTGAACGCATAACTGTATAGTAATCGTTGTTTATTTCGCTGGCGGTTGACCAATTGAGTTGGACATCAGTACCCGCCGGGATTGCAATAAAACTCAGCAATTCTATAGGGAGAGTTACACTTACAATAATGTGATTTGAATTTTTACTATCGCAACAAGTTGTATTTGTTACAAAATAGTCGCCACTTGTTTTTATTGTTATTGAATCTGTTACTGCTTCGTTACTCCAAATTCCGCCACTATTTCCAGAAAGAATAACACTATCACCTGTAAGAAATGTTACCGCTCCATCTGCCAAAATTACTGATGCTGTTGGTTGCAATCCTAAAGTGACTATGTTATTATTTAATGAAATAGCTCCTGCAGTTGAAAGACCCCTTCCTATAAGAGATGAACCTTTTAATAAACTGATAGCTCCGTTGGCAATTAATGTACCTCTGAAAACTGAGCTATCACCCAGATCGAATTTCCCGTTTACCTGCCAATAAATATTGCACAGTGATGCTGAATTGATAAGAATAATATTTGAATGTGTACCAGTAGAAAAAGCGCCATCTATCTTGAATATAAATATTGCATTTGGATCACCCTGCCCGTCTAAAGTTAAATTTCCGTTTAATATTGAAATTGCTCCCAGGCAGTAAACGTATGGTTTAAGAATCTGACCACTTCCTAATGTAGTTCCTATAACGGAATCGCAAGTAACTGCAAGTAACTGTGCATATGAAGCGGTTACATCTGATGCCGCTTGTGCAGAAACTGCATCCGCTACATGAATTTGTCCAGTAATTGTTCCTGGAGGAAATCCAGTTAATGCACCCACATCGGTTCCAATATCGCCGGTTACACTTGTAGCACCAATATTGTCAAAGGCGCCGGAATCGGTAAATAAAGCAAAAACCGAAGAAGTCCCCAGATTAGGAGCCTGACCAAAATTTTCGTTTGAGAAAATACAGAGAGAGATCAGCGTTATTAATAGTGCATTTGTGGATTTCATATATATTGAGTTTTGGGGAACTGAAATTACCATTAGAGTGATGTAAAAAAGCTGTTTTAAAAGCAAAACAGCCTTATTAAAACATTCATATTTCTATCTTATAACCAGATCATTTACAACAGATCTTACACCTGTTGCATTCCATGAAATTCGTTCTGCCTGATCCTTCTGATACAACGAATAAACAACACCTGTTAATGTTACCTGATTACCAGAAACACTAACCTTTACTTCCTGTTCATTTATTGCCCAGTTACGTGCAAGTGCATGCTCTATACTCTTTTTTTCGATTATGCTCTGATCGGATAATATGGTAATATTATTTGTTACACCTTTTACACCTAATATACTGCTTACTGCATATTTTGCTGATTCTTTCTGGTTTTTCCATCCTAATTCGCCTTCAAGAGTAACCCAGCCGTTCTCGACTGTAATCTTTTGGTTAGAGATAGCCATATTCCACTTCAGTACGCTTAAGATTTCAGTAGCAATTATACTATCATCAATTTTATCTGCATCACTGAGTTTTACCTCAAGTTTTTCGACCACAGCCATTACTCCTTTTACACATTTTGCAACGTCTTCAGCTTCGTGCTTCTTTTTATAACTGTCAACATTTCCTGATAGTGTAACCACACCATCTTTAGCAGAAACACTAATTTCTGTGTTTTTTAATGACGGTTCCCATTTAATTGCATGTAAAACGTCATTTTGCAGTTCTTCATTCTTTCTCATAATATTTTCATTTTATTTATGTACAAAGTTGATCACTATATAAATGTAAACATTACATAGTTGTTGAAAGGAATTACATCATTCACACATGCACTACTTTTGTGTCTGTTAGGGTATAAAGTTGATGGGTTGAGCAACTGGTTTGGTAAAAGGTCAATAGTTAATGGGTTGGGCAGCTGGTTTGGTAAAAAGTCGATGGTTAATAGGTAGAGCAATTGGTTTGGTAAAAAGTCAATAGTAACAGGTTAAAACAACTGACCTATGACCATCAACAATACCAGCAGCCAAACCCTTAAACCAATAACCAAAAACCAAACCAGCAGCCCAACCATACAACCAATAACCAAACAAGCCGCTCAACCTTTCAACCTAAAGCCAGATTCAAATAGACATAACTACGAAGGAGCAGAAAATTTCAGACAATCCGAACAGTAAACTACTTCTACGAATTTATGATGTAACTATAAATTTGTAATTGAATATAATAATCGTATCTTTGTATAAATACCTCTTTAAAAGAAATTAGTTTGAAACTCTATATTAAAAATATGGTCTGTATCCGCTGCGAGATAGTGGTAAAGTCGGAACTTAAAAAGATGGGTATTCACTATGTTAACGTGAAAATAGGAGAGGCAGAGGTATTTGAAACCATGACATCAGAACAAAGAGATAAACTCAACTATGCATTGAAAAAGTCAGGACTTGAACTTCTTGACGACAAGAAAAGTATGCTGGTAGAAAAAGTTAAAAATGCCATTGTTGATCAGGTTCATTACACCGAGGATCAGATCAAAGTAAACCTGTCTGATTATTTGAGTAAGATGTTAGGTTACGATTATACTTATCTGGCAAATCTGTTCATGGAAGTAAAAGGTACAACCATTGAGCAGTTCTTTATACATCACCGGATAGAGCGCGCAAAAGAATTACTGGTCTACAACGAACTTACCCTTACTGAAATAGCCTATAAACTGCATTTCAGCAGCGTAGCACACCTTTCACGGCAATTTAAAAAAGTAACAGGTCTTACCCCTACTCACTTCAAACTTATGAAAAACAAGCGTCGGGGAATGCTCGACAATGTGTGATTAAGGAGCTCACATATTATATAAATGTGTGAATTATGCAAACCTTTCCCGGAATAGTATAACGCTTAAACACTCGTATTTTCTGAACTTTGTCAATAAGTTTGTATAGGAAAATCATTCCATTTTACCTGTTGTAATAACAGGAAAATCCTCCTTCGATTTCAACACAAACAAAATTCAACCTGTTGTTTCTGCCAGGAATTGCGGGCAATGTTTAACCATCTTTATAATACAATGAAGATACTATTGGTTCATCCGCACTATCCCGACTCCTTCTGGAGTTTCAGGCATGCACTCAGGTTCATTTCAAAAAAAGCAGCGGTACCACCACTTGGTTTAATAACTGTTTCGGCAATGCTGCCGCCGGAATGGGAAAAGAAACTTGTTGATCTTAATGTTTCCCCTCTTAAAACGAAAGATATTCAGTGGGCCGATTATGTTTTTATCAGCGCTATGTATATCCAGAAAGAATCGGTAGACAAAATAATAGAGGAATGCAAAAGACTGAAAGCAAAAATTGTTGCCGGAGGGCCTCTGTTCACACAGGATTACGAAAATTATCCCGATGTCGATCATATGGTTTTGAATGAGGCTGAAGTTACTTTGCCTATGTTTTTATCCGACTTAAAAAGCGGGATGCCTCAGAAAGTATACAGGACCATGAGTTTCCCCGATATAAGCGCTACGCCTGTTCCTGATTTCCATTTGTTGTCGAGGAAAAACTATGCTTTTATGAATATCCAGGTTTCCAGGGGATGCCCTTTTGCCTGCGAGTTCTGTGAAATAACATCATTGTTCGGACACAAGGTAAGAACAAAAACTACTCAGCAAATTCTGAACGAACTCGACAGGTTATATGAATTGCATTGGCGTGGGCCGGTATTTATTGTGGATGATAACTTCATTGGCAATCTGAAAGTAATTAAAAATGAACTGCTGCCGGCCATGAGGGTCTGGATGCAGGATCACAAATTCCCATTTGTTTTTAATACCGAAGCAACAATAAATCTTGCTGATGACGATGAACTGATGGCTTTGATGACCGAAGCCGGATTTAATTCTGTTTTTATCGGAATAGAAACCCCGGAAGAAGACTCGCTTAATGAATGCAATAAAATACAGAACAAAAACCGCAGTTTACTGGATGGAGTAAAAAAAATTCAGCAGGCCGGCATGCAGGTATCGGGCGGATTTATAGTCGGGTTCGACAACGATACCCCTTCGGTCTTTCAAAGACAGGTGGATTTTATTCAGCAAAGCGGCATAGTTTCGGCAATGGTAGGGCTGCTTAATGCTCCTAAAAACACAAAGCTTTATGAGCGACTGGAGGCCGAAAAGAGGATCATCAGCAGTGCAACGGGCAATAATACCGACTTGTCGATGAACTTTATACCGAGTATGAATTATGATGATCTTATTGAGGGGTATAAAAAAATCATACACGACATATATACGACAAAACCTTATTATAAACGGATAAGAAGATTGCTGACCAATTATAAACCTAATAAAATAAAACCCGTAAAATTTGATTTAACAGGGATAATTGGTTTTGTAAGATCTACCTTTATAATAGGAGTAGTAAACAAAGGGAGAAGAGATTACTGGAAGTTCATATTCTGGACATTCTTTACCCGGCCTTCGCTGTTTGTTGACGCAGTTGCATTTTCCATTTACGGTTATCATTTCCGAACAGTATACGGATTAAAAAAGAACAGATACTGAAATTCATAAAACAAATAATTTAAAAAGATAAGGAAAAACAATGAAAATCTTAAAAACCGTTTTAATTGGAGTTCTGTTTTATATCGCAGTATCTGCGCAGGCGCAGATAGTTGTGAATGTAAATATAGGAATAGCGCCACAATGGGGCCCGGCAGGATATACAAATGTCAGATATTATTATCTTCCGGACATTGAAGTCTACTACGACATTCAGTCTTCGATGTATATATATTGTGTTAATGGTGCATGGATCCACAGACACTATCTTCCTGCAAGGTGTAAAGGGTACGATCTGTACGGAGGCTATAAAGTAGTAATGCAGAATTATTACGGCAATTTCCCATATACACATTTTAATGACCATAAAATTAAATATGCAAAAGGATATCGTGGAAAAGCACAGAAGAACATCGGGTTTAAACCGGGAAAAACCGGTATGAGTTCAAATGCAAAATCCGATAATCACACTAATAAAGTTTATCAGAACAAGGGAGCTAAAGGCGCAAATGGGAGCATGAAACAAAGTCATGGGGGCGGTGGCGGAAAAGGGAAGAAATAATTTTGCATAATTAGTGCTTATTAGAAAACTGGTTGTTTTTGAAAATCAGTGTTTGCCCCGCCCTAAAGGGAGCACTG
>CAZEWB010000006.1:8951-23256 GCA_964515655.1 uncultured Bacteroidales bacterium | reverse complement strand
AATTAACGGACTCACCTTTGTACCGTAATTATTTACATACAATTTAAAAAATGCTTAAAAACTTGCTTTCGTTTTTTTATTTTGTATTTGCATAGGTTAAAAATAACTTTAAAAGAATCATTGTTTATGTTTGAATATCAAAAAATAATTCTTCAAAAAGTAAGTTTTTGTAATGAATTATTCAAGAAAGAACTGATTAAGTCAATCGGGTACTTGCACCATAACGAATTGGACAAGTTTAAATACTGGGTTATTGACAATTTCTATAATACTCATTTTGAAGAAATAAATGAAGTTTTATAGCACAAAATAATTGTTAAAAATAACTTAATCATTAAATCAGTTACAAATAATATATGAATCATGTAACTTATTTTTAAAGTTTTGTAACACTTACCGGAATTAAAGTGCCCACCTTTGATTTGTGAATCCCGAATTATTCGGGACACACCTGTCTCGCCAATTGCGGGAGATTAAAATTCAAAAAAATGAAAACAAAAAAACTGTTAACAATCCTTGCAATAGTATCGGTTGTTTTAATTGCCGGATGTAAACAAGATGAAACTGACTCGGCACTTTCCGGAGCAAATCCGATTGTAATTCCAGTTCAAACCACTGTACAGGCGACAGTGCCACTTGCCGGCGCATCCAACCTCGCGGTTCTTGCGGGATCAGCAATTACCAGCACAGGAGCAACAACAATTACCGGTGACCTTGGACTAAGTCCTGGTTCTTCAGTGGGCGGGTTTCCTCCCGGTATACTGAATGGGACACAACACATCAATGATGTTACTGCCAATCAGGCAAAACTTGATTTAACTGCTGCATATAATGATGCTGCCGGACGAACCTGTACAGATATAGTAACATTGTCGGGAAATATCGGAGGACTTACACTTACTCCGGGCCTTTATAAGTCAACTTCTTCTCTGGCTATATCATCAGGAGACCTTACTCTTGATGCACTGGGAAATGCGAATGCAGTCTTTATTATACAGATAGCATCCACACTTACCACCACATCGGGACGCAAAGTTATCCTCAGCGGAGGAGCACTGGCATCCAACATTTTCTGGCAGGTGGGCAGTTCTGCAACTTTTGGAACTACTTCTGTTTTTAAAGGAACAGTTTTAGCAATGCAATCCATCACTATAAATACAGGAGCAACAATTGATGGCAGAGTATTGGCAAGAACCGGTGGAGTTACTATGGCAGGCAATATTATTGTGAAATAGCAAGTTTGCAATTTTTTTAACCCGGATATTAATTACGTAAATGGGAAAATTTAAAAATATCTTCCTGAAGCAAATTAATTCTGATAAAGTTAATCTTCAGAACATTCGAAGAATTATTTTGAAAGTAGTCGTTGGATTTGGGATTATTGCTGTTTTATTTTTCATTGCCATAAATATAACTCACACGCAACTTTCTCAATTATCTGAAACTGTTTCAGCTATTCTTGAGCCGAATATCAAACTCATCAATTTAAAAGAAATATCCGGCTGTTTGTATGGTGCAGAAGCAAATGTAAAAGCATATACTATCAAGCGCGATACGGCTTATCTGCTCAATTATGAAAATGATATCAACTACCTGAACACACGGATGGACACCTTGCTTTGGTTGTCAACCAAAGGTGGAATTGTTGACATGAATCAGGCAAAGGCTAATCAAATTTTCTCGGCGCAAATTGACACATTGAAAGACCTCATTATAAGCAGGGTTGATTTATTCAGTGAATATATCGAATTAAAAACAGGGAAGAATTCGCAGGATAAATTTTTGCAGTTGCTTCAAAAAATAAAGATTAAAAACCCAGTTGTAAAAAATAGTTCCGCACAAAAAACCGAAACTCCTAAAAAATCTTTTTTCTCACAATTATTCTCATCAAAGAAAAACAAAGAAGATATATCAGATTTTATTTTACCTGTTGTTTCATCAGATTCAGTTCAGGGAAACATCCTGAAAATAATTGCCCAAACACAGCAGGAAGAAAAAATAAAAGAAGGCAGGCAACTGTCTAAAGAGGTAGATATTACGCAACGGGAATATTTAGTAATGAATCACATTTTTTCCCTTTTGAAGAGCATGGAAGAAAAAGAACTTGTTGAAGGAATTAAAAGAATTCACATAGCTACAAAAGAAACCAATGCCAAAATAAGTTTTATTAATAACATGCTATCCACATCCGGACTAATACTGGCACTTGTGTTTTTGTATTTTATATATCTCGATATTCTGAGAGCCAGACGTTTTAGAGAACAACTACTCTTGGCAAAAAGGAATGCTGAAAAATCAGCTTCTCAATATTCCCTGAGTCTTATTGAAGCGAGTCTTGACCCATTGGTAACTATCAGCTCTGAAGGGAAAATCACAGATATGAATGAGGCAACAGTGAACATTACAGGTATGGCACGGGAAAAACTTACAGGTACTGATTTTTTTGATTATTTCACCGAACCACAAAAAGCGCGTGAAGTTTATCAGGAAGTATTTGCAAAAGGATCTGTAGCTGATTCTCCTCTTACGCTTTGCCATAAGGATGGCAAGCTTACCGATGTATTATTCAATGGATCGGTTTATAAAGATGATGAAGGAAATGTGTTGGGTGTTGTAGTTGTTGCGAGAGATATAACAGATCGAAAAAGATTTGAAAATGAATTGATTGAAGCAAAAAATAATGCAGAACGAGCTACACAAAAAGCAGAAGAGGCAACAAAATTAATAGAAGCATTTCTTGCCAACATGAGCCATGAGATTCGTACACCTATGAACGCCATTATGGGGTTTTCGGATTTGTTATCTCAAAGAAAATTGGGAGAGCAGGAAAAAGAATATGTGAAAACAATAAAATCAGCAGGAGAAAATCTGCTGACTATCATTAATGATATACTTGATATATCAAAGATTGAAGCGGGCATGATGATTTTTGAAAAAAACAATTTTAGTGTCAAAGAAACTTTTAAATTACTCAATGAAATGCTGCTTGAAAAGGCAAAAGGAAAAAATCTCGAATTATTATTCAGCTGTGATGAAGATGTGCCCGATGTATTGCTTGGTGACAACACACGCCTCACTCAAATCATCATCAATCTTACAGACAATGCAATTAAGTTTACGAGAAATAACAAAAGAGGAAAAGGAAATGTGCAGGTACATGCTAAAGTGTGTCAGTTGACAGATGAAAATACTTTATTGGAATTTTCGGTAAGTGACACAGGCATTGGAATACCTCAGGATAAACTTGAGCATATTTTTGAGCGATTCCGACAGGCAGAATCTCATACCACAAGAATGTACGGAGGAACAGGGCTTGGGTTAAGTATTGTAAAACAATTGGTTGAACTTCAGGGTGGCACTTTGTCTGTTAAAAGCGAATTAAAGGTGGGATCAGTATTTTCTTTTCGTATTCCTTACAAAAAATCATTGCAAACTCAGGTGGTGTCGGAGATGATAGAAAAAAAATATAATATGAAAGACCTGTGCAAATTAAACATATTGCTGGTTGAAGACAATAATTTGAATATAAAATTGATTTTAAGTTTGTTTTCTGAAAACAATTTAAAATTGCAGGTTGCAGAGAATGGAAGTGAATGTATTGAAAAACTCAAAAAAACAAATTTTGACATTATCCTGATGGACATGGAAATGCCCATGATGAACGGATATGAAGCAGCAACTATTATCCGAAAAAAGTTGAAAAACAATATTCCAATCATTGCTATGACGGCTCATGCATTGGCAGGCGAAAGAGAAAGGTGTTTAAGTTTAGGGATGAACGATTATATTTCAAAACCTATAAATGCAAATATGCTTTTTGAAAAAATATATGAATTAACCTTAAATTCTTAATACAATGATAAAAAGTGAATGCGAAAATAACATTAAAAATGTGTGTAATCTCAGGTATCTTAGTGAGATGATGGGCGGAAAAAAACATTTGATAAAAGAAATAATTGATGTTTTTCTTAAACAAGTTCCGGAAGAATTACAATCTATTAACGATGCGATAACAAAACAAAATTACGCAACTATAAAGAACGTTGCTCATACGATGAAATCGTCTGTTTCCATAATGGGTATTTCTGTTCTTGCTTCTATTTTGCAAGAGATGGAAGATTTGGCTGCAACGACAGCAGATACCGATAACTGTAGGTATGAAAAAATAAAAGAACTTAATCAAAAGCTTAATTTAATATGCAGGCAGGCAATTGAAGAAATAAAAACAGAGAAACACAATTATATTTAAACACTAAAATTAAACATCAAAACAATTGAACATGTTTAAGAAATTTTTCAAAAGGACTACACACATTATTAATATAACAAAAAACTCAAAATTATGAACACTAAAAAACAAATCAGTATTTTTATTGTAGAAGACAATGAAATGTATGCAAAATCATTGCAGGGGTTTTTACAAACCTATTTTCCCAACATAAAAGAAATAAAAATTTTCCATATCGGAGAAATGTGCCTAATGGAATTACACCGTAATCCAGACATTGTTATCATGGATTATTTTCTGAACTCCAAATACAAGGAAGCACATAACGGACTTGAAATAATAGGACAAATAAAAATACAAAGACCGCAAACAAGCATCATTATGTTAAGTATTCAAACAGACATTAATGTTACTTTAGAAGCATTTAAACGATATGATTGCATCTTTGTGCAAAAAGACAAGGAGGCATTTAACAAAATAGAGCAAGCCATTAAAAAGATTAAATCATCAAGGCATCTCGCCTGAGCCATTTAATCAGATATTATGATTTTCAGATACTATTTTTTTTCAAAAGAACAACACACATTGCTAATATAACTAAAAACCCAAAATTATGAACACAAAAAAACAAATCAGCATTTTTATTGTAGAAGACAATAAAGTATTCACGATGGCGCTGAAAGCGGACATAGAAACTTCTTTTGCAAACAAGCATATTGAGATACATTCATTTGAAACAGGAGAAGCATGTATGAAAAAATTTAAGGAGGAAAACCCTCAAGTGGTTATTCTTGATTATCACCTTAATAGTAAGTATCCTGATGCAGCGGACGGAATTAAAATTTTGGACTGGATTAAAAAGGAAAACACTGAAACCAATGTTATCATGCTAACTATTAATGACAATATTGATATTGCATCAAAATCATTTAAGCACGGGGCTTCTGATTATGTCGTTAAGACTGAAACCCAATTCATGAAAATTAATTATTCATTATCAAATCTCTTTAAAATGATGAATGCAAAGAGTGATGCGAAAAGATATAAGAATGTTATCAAATTATTTATGTATTTTATTGCGTTGCAGGTTGGAATAGTAATTGCAATTCTGATATTTGCTCAATGACTTATTTAATAAAAAGTCACGGGGGTTAATGCCTGTCTTCTTCAAGCAACTCAAGCACAAAAGACACATCACACTTGAATATGTAGGAATAATGTAACTTTTTTTTAAAGTTGTGTAACACTTTACGGAATTAATATATCCACCTTTGTACCGTGAATCCGAAATTATTCGGGATACACCTGTTCCGCCAGTTGCGGTAAATTAAAAACAAAACAAAATGAAAAAAAAACTACTCAATGCATTAACAGCAGCTACACTGCTCTTAATACCAACTCTTAATTTTGCACAAGCTCCTGATTTGGGTACTGCTGCAGAATTTATTCTCTTTTCTACGAACGGGGCAGTAAGCAATTCAGGTATTTCGCAGCTTACTGGCAATGTAGGTACCAACAACGGTTCAAGCACTGCTTTTGGTAATGTGAACGGTGTGATGCACGATGCTGATGGCGCAAGCGCACAATGTGCAGCAGATTTATTGATTGCCTACAATCAACTTAACAGTACCGTTCCAACTTTTTTTCCTGCACCTTTATTAGGAAATGGAGCTATCCTTATTGCAGGTGTGTACTCTATTTCAGAGGCAGCAACATTGAACGGAGTTCTTACTTTAGATGGTAATTCAAATGATGTATTTATTTTTCAAATAGATGGATCTTTTTCCACAAGTGCTGATTCAAAAATTAAATTAATTAATGGAGCATTGGCATGTAATGTATTCTGGAAAGTGGAAGGTTTGGTAAGTATGGCATCTGGAACTACAATGCGTGGAACTGTTATTGCTAACAATGCAGCCATTGAAATGAACACCGGTGATACCCTCGAAGGAAGAGCGTTGTCTACTGCCGGAGCTGTTACTGTTGACGGAGTGCTGGCATATACACCTATCGGTTGCGGAAGCCCTGTTCTTACAGGACCCTCTGCTCCTGAACTTGCTTCCACAGAATGTTATGCAATATTTTCTTCTGACGGAGCAGTTACAAATGCTGACGTAACATATGCTACGGGTGATATCGGAACGAATGTCGGTTTGACTACTGGCTTTAATGAATTGAATGTAACAGGCATCATTCACCCCATCCCTGATGGTTCTACAGCACAATGCGCAACTGATTTACTTAATGTATATAATTATTTAAACGTGTTGCCTTATGATATTGAATTGTTGTATCCTGCACAGTTTGGGGGCAACCTGGTCCTTACCCCACACACTTATCTTATGAACGCTGCTACAGTATTTACAGATACACTTTACCTCAATGCACTTGGCAATGCCAATGCTGTATTTGTTATACAGATAAATGGAGCTCTTTCAACAAGCACATACTCAAAAGTTATTTTGATTAACGAAGCGCAGGCAAAAAATGTGTATTGGAAAATTGAAGGCGCAGTAGATGTCAATGATTATTCAGTTTTCAACGGAACGATTGTTTCTACGGGTGCTATTGACTTAAAAACTGGAGTTGCTATTGATGGCAGAGCGTTTACAACCGTAGGTACTTTAACGACTGCTGCAATAACAGCTACCATGCCTTCAGGTTGTATCCATACAGGCATCGCTTCTTCTGATGATAAAAATACAAATGGAAAGATTACAATTTATCCGAATCCTTTCAGTACGTCCACAACCATCATAATAAATGATGCATCGCAAATTAACAACTGCGAATTGACGATATACAATGTTTTGGGAGAAAAAGTAATGGATACATTTATTACCAAACAATTAACCACTCTTGAAACAAGTAATCTTCCTTCAGGAATTTATTTCTACAAAGTGATTGGTAATGACAGAACTATTCAATCAGGCAAACTGATTTCACAGCAGTAAGTATTTAAAATGAAAAAAGCCCTCTATCCTGACAGCTATCGGGGTGGGGGCTTTTGTTTTAAATAAAAATACAATACTCAATGTGTGAATAATGTAACTATATACAGAAATTGTGTAATACTTATCTGTTTAAAGATGAGTATCTTTGCACTAATAAACAATTTAAAATTATATTATGAACAAAGGAACAGTAAAATTTTATAATGAGTCGAAAGGATTCGGATTCATTAAAGACACAGATTCAGAAAAAGAATACTTTGTGCATTCATCCGGACTAAAAAGTAGTATCAGGGAGAATGATGAAGTAACTTTTGACCTTCAGGAAGGGAAAAAAGATTTAAATGCAGTAAATGTTAAACTAGTTTAGTTTATATAATATTTCAGACATTTATTATCACAAGCCTTATGTTAAATAAGGCTTTTTTTATTCCCAAACTTTTGCAAACCCCATATTCCAAACAATCCGGAAAAATGTATGAATGATGTAACCTATTTCTAAAGTTGTGTAATGCTTTCCTGAATTAATGGATTCACCTTTGTACTGTGAAAATTTATTCACAACTTAAAACCATACAAAATGAAAAATAAAAAAAATTTAGCTGTACTTATTATTTTTACAGGATTGATACTGTTAGGTATTCAAAGTTGTAAGAAATATTCCGATGGCCCGTCGATCAGTTTAAGTTCAAAAACAGAGCGTGTTGTCAATACATGGAAAGTGGATAATTATAAACTGAATGATGTCGATTACACTTCATTGGTTGCAGATTATACAGAAACATATACAAAAGCAGGCAGCTATTCATATCAGTGGGGAATTCTTTCAGGGACTGGAACCTGGGCATTTCAAAATAAAAATGCAGAAGTCCGTATCACAGGCATCGAGCATCAATCATCAGAAACATTGTATATTTTGAAACTGGAAGAAAAACAATTCTGGTATTACTACATGGATGGAAATGACAGAAAAGAATTTCATATGATTCAGCAATAATAAAAACAATACAATCAGACAAACTGGTTTTATAGCAGTAAATACTTTACTTTAAATGTAAAAAGCCCTCTCTCCTGATAACTATCGGGGTGGGGCTTTTGTTTTAAATAAAAATAAAATGCTTAATGTATGAATGATATAACTCTTGTCTTCAATTGTGTAACACTTTATGGGATTAGGTTGTCCACCTTTGCTATAGGATTAAAATATAAAAAAATCACAACATGGCCAGGTCGGAATCATCGGTATTAAAAGCACAAAACTTAATATAAAATAAATAGACAATTAACTAATAATCACATAACTGATAAATTCAACCAGATGAAAATAAAATTTTTTTTAATTGTTATGATGTTGATGTGGCTGGTTCAGGATGTCATCGCACAAAACCCGCAAACCCGTAAATACCAGCAAAAAATGATCAAAAGTAGAATTGATCCTGATAGCCCGAAAGGAATATCCATGAAAGAGACTCAGGAAGGCGATAAAACTTTTGAGTTAAAGGGGCTCGCCCTGGGTGAGGCATTGAAACATTACCTTAATGCATACACCTACGATTCCATCAATCCTACACTGAACTATAAGATTGGAGTTTGTTACTTAAACACCATTAATAAGGTGCGATCTATTCCTTATCTGGAAAAATCGTACAAGATCAAACCGAATATCAATCGGGATATTCATTACTTGCTTGGACTTGCCTATCAGCTCAATTCAGAATGGGACAAAGCGATCAGTGAATTTGAAAAATATAAACTTACGCTAAGTGTAGAATTAAAGGAAGCCATGTCAGGTGAAATTACGAAACACATTGAAGAATGCGGAACCGGTAAACGGTTAATGCAGCACCCAGTTCCTGTCACCATTGAAAATTTAGGACCGGTGGTAAATTCGATTTTTCCTGAGTTTGCCCCCTTTCTGACAGCGGATGAATCAAAAATGTTTTTCACCGCACGGAAAGATAATACAACCGGCAACGAAATAGATGAAAATGATTATGAATACTTCGAAGATATTTATGTAACCGAAAAGGAGAATGGGAAATGGAGTACTCCGATAAATCTGGGATATCCCGTTAATACTTACACACACGATGGTGCCGGAGGATTATCTTCAGATGGACAAAGATTATTTGTATATAGAGGAGATGTTAAAGGTGGAGATCTGTTCGAAAGTAAACTAAATGGCTTCGAGTGGACAGAACCGGTAAGCCTCGGCAAACAGATTAATACTAAACACCATGAATCATCAGTATGCCTTTCGGGCGACCAGAAAACACTTTATTTTGTCAGCGACCGGCCTGATCTGAGTTATGGTGGCCGCGATATTTTTCTGAGTCATCTCGACAAGCACGGAAAATGGGGGACACCGGAAAATCTGGGACCAGTTATCAATACAATTTATAATGAAGACGGAATATTCCTGGCAGTTGATGACAAGACATTATTTTTCAGTTCCGCGGGACATGAAACAATGGGCGGTTATGATATTTTCTGGTCAAAATTTAACGATAGTACACATACATGGTCAAAACCTGAAAATTTAGGCTACCCGATCAACTCACCTGATGATGATGCCTTCTTTGTCATTTCTGCCAATGGTAAACATGGTTATTATGCATCGATAAAAAATGACGGATATGGAGAAAAAGATATTTATATGATCTCTTTTTTGGGAAAAGAGAAAACTTATCCTGACAGTATAAAATCCCTGGTCAATCCTATAACATTGTTTAAAGGCCGAGTGCGGGATGCAATAACTCTCATTCCTCTGCAGGCATCTGTTGAGATTGTTGACAATGTAAATACCCTCACTATTTCAACGCTTCAGTCAAACAGCAAAACCGGAAAGTTTCTGGTTACCTTGCCTTGTGGAAGAAATTACGGGATATATGTGAGTGCTCCAGGGTATTTATTTCACTCCGAAAATTTTGATATCCCTGTGATGAAAGAATATCAGGAAGTTGAAATAGAGATACTTCTCGATAAAATTGAAGTCGGGAAAAAAATCATGCTGAATAATATTTTTTATGATTTTGATAAAGCTACATTACGGCTCGAATCAACCTATGAACTTAAGCGATTGGCAGCGTTGATGAATGAATATCCAACGGTTAAAATTGAAATAGCTTCTCATACCGACAGCATTGGATCCAATGAGTATAACCAGGTCCTTTCGAATGCCCGCGCTAAATCGGTGGTTGACTGGTTAACAACACATGGAATAGATGTTAACCGCTTGGTCTATAAAGGGTATGGGGAAACGGAACCTGCTGTTTCAAACGGAACAAGTGCAGGACGACAATTGAATAGAAGAACAGAATTCAAAATATTAAGTAAATAGAGTTTGTTTGTAAACTGCAATTTTTGAAATCGCATTACTCTTAATTAAGTATGAATCATGCAATTTATTTGCAAAGTTATGTAACAATAACATGTTTAAAGGTGCGCAACTTTGCAGTATAAAAATTAATTTATAAATAAATCTGATTTAAATGAAAAGCAAATTACTACTTTTTATTTCAGTTTTTTCTTTATTATTTCTTCCGAAAGTGAATTTCGGACAGACGGCACCCCGCTTAGGTGTAACTTCTGATTTTGCTTTATTTACAGCAGTTGGAGCTTTTGGCAATACTGGAACAACATTTGTAACAGGCGATATTGGCTCTAATTCAGCTGCCGTAACCGGATTTCCTCCGGGAATAGCAGTTGGAACAATTTATAATCCGCCGGATGCTACTTTATCACAAGCTGTTATAGATGTAGCTATTGCATACAGCGATTTGACACAGGGCGGCTCTGTTATAGGAGTTGGATTAGGAAACGGCCAGATACTTCTCTCAGGTGTTTACCAAACAGGAGGTGCTTCAACATTAGATGGGAATTTAATTTTAGATGCTGATGGTGATCCTGATGCTTTATTTATTATCCGGATAGGCGGCGCTTTTGCTGCAAGTGCATCTTCAACCGTTACTCTTATTAATTCAGCATCATTATGCAATGTGTACTGGCAAATAGGTGGACAATTTGATTTAGGAGATGCTTCTGTTTTCAGAGGCACTGTAATCGTTGACGGAGCTGTTAACTTATTAGAAGGTTCATCTCTTGAAGGCAGAGGACTATCAACTGCAGGAGCTATTTCTTTACATAATAATATAGTAAATTTTTTACCGGAAGCAGCAGGAATTATTACTGGTATCGCTTCAGTATGTCAGGGACAAACAGGGGTTGGTTACAACGTACCTGCGATAGCCAATGCAACAGGCTATAACTGGACACTACCCTCCGGGGCAACTATAGCAACGGGTGCTAATACCAATAGTATTACAGTAGATTTTAGTGTAATTGCTACAAGTGGTAATATAACAGTACAAGGCAGCAGTAGTTGCGGCAATGGAACAGTATCTGCAGATTATGCGGTAACAGTTAATCCCTTACCAATTACCTCATTGATTTATCATCTTTAAACAACATAGAGACAAGAAATTAAATAACTAAAATAAATTAAATTAAAAAATCATGAAAACAAAATTTCAATTTTTACGATGTATCGTATTGCTGATAATCTCGGCGAGTGCTTTAGGGACTTGGGCACAAAATCAAAATCTCACACAGACTGTATGTATCGGCAGCCAACCATATTATATTGATCCAAGCCTAATTCCAGGAGCAACTTATGAGTGGTCAGTTTCTGGTGGAGGAACAATAACAGCAGGAGATGACACTCCAAGCATTACCATAGACTGGACTATTGCTGGCGGGCCATATGCTGTTTCCGTTTATACAAGTGCAGATGGTTGTGATGGGACTCCCCAATCAGTAGATGTGACAATTGTTCAGCAGCCAATAGGGCCAACATTAAATATTAAGACACCCAATCTTGCCAGTGTCTGTGATGGAGCAGATGTTTCTGCAACATTTATAGCAGGAAGCGGTGGTGTCGGATGCAGCGACGTTTTTGAATACAGATTTGATGGTGGCATATGGACAACATATACTCCGGGAACAAATCTTAGTACAACAGGACATACTTCAGTTGAAATACAAGGCCAACGAAGTGGTTGTACTTTAGATGCAGGATGTACCGGAACCCCCTGGGTTACTCTTGCCAGCTGGATTGTTAATTCGAATCTTCCGGTTAGCATTAGTATAGTAGCTGACCAGAACAATATTTGCGCAACTACATCAGTTACCTACACAGCAACTCCGACAAACGGAGGAGCAATCCCTGTTTACGCATGGTATGTAAATGGATTCGTTCAGGTTGGAACAGGTGCAACTTTCAGCTATGTACCGGCTAACGGAGATGCAGTTTATGCAACTCTGACTTCAAATGCAACGTGTGCTACCGGTAATCCGGCAACATCTAACACTGTTACAATGACAATTTACCCAATACCGACAACTTCGCCAATCTGGCACAATTAACCATAATATTAATCTGATAGAAAATGTTTAAACGGTTCCGATATATATACAGGTTCTTTGTTGGTCCCGCAAAGCGGGAGCGACTTAGAACCTGTAATACTGAGCGTTCGGGTTTGCGGTTTTTTGCAAACCTGAATAGTCGAAGTATAATTTTGTTTTGCATTGTATTGTTCAGTGGCTTCAATGCTGCTGCTCAGATTGCTATGCCCGACAGTGTATGTATCGGGGCCGCAAAGCACTACAACGTAGATACTAATCCTGTTCCTGGTTCAACATACACATGGGGAATTGATGGGGTAACTCAGGCTAGTTCTGTTACAAATGAAATTGACATTACCTGGAATACTGCCGGTACGTATTTTCTGGAGGTTCAGGAATTATCAGCAGATGGATGTCCCGGACCTGTAAAATCCGGGTGGGTGTTTGTAAATCCAACATTTATTGCTGTTGCAACCAGTAATTCGTCGGTTTGTGCAGGTAGTTCAATATACCTGACAGCACAAGCAGTTCAGAAAGGAACTTACCTCTGGACAAGTGAAAATGGATATTTATCAACAGATCAAAATTCAGTGATTCTTTCTGCATTACTCGCAGATGCAGGTATCTATTCCTTAGTCGTTTCTGCCAATGGCTGTACTTCCATTCCTTCAATTATTACAATTATAGTAAACAGTTGTGATGATGCTGATTTCTTTATTCCTGAAGGATTCTCACCAAATGGTGATGGAATAAACGATGTATTTGTAATCAGGGGAATTGAAAATTATCCTGATAATACATTTATAATCTTTAACCGTTGGGGAAATAAAGTGTTTGAAGCAAGCCCTTACCAAAACAAATGGGATGGTACATCTGTAATAGGATTAAGAGCAGGAGGAGAAAAATTGCCAATAGGCACTTACTTCTATATACTTGATTTGGGTGATGGTTCAAGTGTTATTAAAGGAACTATTTATCTCAACAGGTAAAATAATAGTAACTAATCAGTTGTTATTAATAGTCGTTTTTAAAGTTAAAATTTAACCGCAGAGTCCGCAATGAAGGCGCAAAGAAAGCAAAGGAAATATAGCCAAACTTAGCGACCTTTGCGTAAATACTTGGCGTTATTGCATTAAAAAAAGATTTAATAATACTATGTGTCAATATTTTTAACATACTGATTAGTTACAAACAATCATCATAATCAAAATCATTCAATCAGGCAAACTGATTTCTCAGCAGTAAATCTTTTATTTTAAATAAAAATGAAATGCTTAATGTATGAATGATGTAACTCTTTTCTGTAATTGTGTAATACCATTCGTTATAAATATTCTCACCTTTACATTGATTAAATCATTACGCCAATTAATAATATAAACAAATAGAATTCTAACACAGATCAAATAATGAATCAATCCTGATATTAAAACAATACAACTTTCTAAAGATAGTTATGGGAAAAAGAAAAAAATCAGCAGAGTTAATCATCGCCAACGAAGAACTTGCTTTTCAAAACAAAGAGAAAAGAAAACGGGTTGCAGAGTTAATCATTGCTGATAAAGAACTTGCTTTTCAAAACAAAGAGAAAGGAAAACGGGCTGCAGAGTTAATCATTGCTGATAAAGAACTTGCTTTTCAAAATGATGAGAAAAGAAAACGGGCTGCAGAGTTAGTTATTGCTAACAAAGAACTTGCTTTTCAAAATGACGAGAAAGGAAAA
>CAZEWB010000006.1:0-8851 GCA_964515655.1 uncultured Bacteroidales bacterium | reverse complement strand
TAGTTATTGCTAACAAAGAACTTGCTTTTCAAAATGACGAGAAAGGAAAACGGGCTGCAGAGTTAATCATTGCTGATAAAGAACTTGCTTTTCAAAATGATGAGAAAAGAAAACGGGCTGCAGAGTTAATCATTGCCGATAAAGAACTTGCTTTTCAAAATGATGAAAAAGAAAAACGGGCAGAAGAGTTAGTTATTGCTAACAAAGAACTTGCTTTTCAAAATGACGAGAAAGGAAAACGGGCAGAGGAGTTAAGCATTGCTAACATAGAACTTGACTTTCAAAACGAAGAGAAAGAAAAACGGGCAGATGAATTAATCATTGCTAACAAAGAACTTGCTTTTCAAAATGACGAGAAAGGAAAACGGGCAGAGGAGTTAAGCATTGCTAACAAAGAACTTGGCTTTCAAAATGACGAGAAAGAAAAACGGGCAGAGGAGTTAAGTATTGCTAACAAAGAACTTGCTTTTCAAAATGATGAGAAAGAAAAACGAGCTGCAGAGTTAATCATTGCCAACAAAGAACTTCTCTTTCAAAATGATGAGAAAGAAAAACGAGCTGCAGAGTTAATCATTGCCAACAAAGAACTTCTCTTTCAAAACGAAGAGAAAGAAAAACGGGCAGAAGAGTTAGTTGTTGCTAATATAGAACTTGCTTTTCAAAATGATGAAAAAGAAAAACGGGCAGAGGAGTTAAGCATTGCTAACATAGAACTTGACTTTCAAAATGACGAGAAAGAAAAACGGGCAGAGGAGTTAAGCATTGCTAACAAAGAACTTGCTTTTCAAAATGATGAGAAAGAAAAACGAGCTGCAGAGTTAATCATTGCCAACAAAGAACTTCTCTTTCAAAACGAAGAGAAAGAAAAACGGGCAGAAGAGTTAGTTATCGCCAACAAAGAACTTCTCTTTCAAAACGAAGAAAAAGAAAAACGGGCTGTAGAGTTAATCATTGCCAACGAGGCACGACGGGAGATTAACGAGTACCTGGAAAATTTACTCAACTGCGCGAATGCCCCGATTATTGTCTGGAATACGCAATATGAAATCACACGGTTCAACAGAGCCGCAGAATCCCTTACGGGAAGAATTGAAAAAGACGTAATTGGCAAATCTATGGAAATCCTGTTTCCGCCTGATCATAGAATCATTTCTATGGAACTTATTAAGACAACCCTTGAAGGTGAGGGGTTGGATGTTGCCGAGATCAATATCCTTCATATTGATGGTTCCATTCGTACACTTCAATGGAATTCAGCAACTATCAAAACTCCCGACGGAAAAACACCAATTGCTACCATCGCACAAGGTCATGATATTACCGATCGCAAACGTGCAGAAAAAGAAATCAAACAATTGAATAAAACGTTAGAGCAGAAAGTAATTGAACGTACCAAAGAACTTGAAGATGCTAATAAAGAACTTGAAGCATTCAGCTATTCTATTTCCCACGATCTTCGTGCACCCCTGAGACATATTGGTGGTTTTATTGATTTACTGATTAAAAATAATAAGTCTCAACTTGACAAAACAGGCTTAAGATATTTGAATATCATTTCAGAATCATCACATGAAATGGGAAATCTCATTGATGCATTATTGACATTTTCAAGATTAAGCAGAACCGAACTGCAGCGAACAAAAATTAATTCAAAAAACATGGTAACCCGGGTACTTAAAACTTTCAGCGATGAATTAGCCGGTAGAAATGTTGAAATAAATATATCAGACCTTCCGGATGCATGGGGTGACGAAAACCTAATCAACCAGGTTTGGGTAAATCTTATTTCCAACGCTTTAAAATATTCCCGAAACATAGAAAAAGCAGTAATTGAAATCGGAGGTAACATCGGGAATGATAATATAATATTTTATATCAAAGATAACGGTGCCGGATTTGACATGAAGTATGCAGATAAACTATTCGGCGTTTTCCAGAGACTCCACAAACCCAAAGATTTCGAGGGGATAGGAATTGGGCTTGCAAATGTGAATAGAATCGTAATGCGGCATGGCGGAAAATGCTGGGCAGAAAGTGAAGTCGGCAAAGGCGCCACATTTTTCTTTAGTAAACCAAATAATTAATAACCATAAAAAAACAAATAAATTATGAATGCAGAACTAAAAAGAATCCTTATCGTGGACGACAGTCCTAAAGATGTTGAGCTTACCATCTCTGCTCTTACTGAAAAAAATCTTGCCAACCAAGTTGATGTTGCTGAAGACGGGGAAGAGGCATTAGACTATCTGTATAAACGGGGACAATTTGCCGCCCGTGAAAATATTAATCCCGCTGTTATTTTATTAGATATTAAAATGCCAAAGATGAATGGGATTGAAGTGCTTCAACACATCCGCTCCGATCCTAAACTTAAATTAATCCCGGTAATCATGGTAACGTCATCACGTGAAGAAAAAGACCTGATTGAGAGTTACAAACTTGGCGCGAATGCTTATATGGTTAAACCGGTTGATATTACTCAATTTATTAATGCAATAAAAGTTTTAGGACAATTTTGGGTTGTCATTAATCAACAGCCACATGCAAGTATATAATCAGGTTAAAAAAATTGACAGTATTCAGCCTAAATAACCTAAATAGTCGCTTAAAAAATAACCTTATGAATACAGAAGTAAAAAGAATCCTTATCGTGGACGACAGTCCTAAAGATGTTGAACTTACCATTTCTGCTCTTGCAGAAAAAAATCTGGCTAACAAAGTTGATGTTGCAGAAGACGGAGTAGAGGCATTAGACTATTTGCATAAACGTGGAAAATTTGCCGCTTCTGAAAAAGGCAATCCCGCTGTTATTCTATTAGATATTAAAATGCCAAAGATGAATGGAATAGAAGTGCTTAAATTCATTCGCGAAGATCCTAAATTTAAGTTCATTCCGGTAATCATGGTAACATCATCTCACGAAGAAAGAGATCTGGTTGAAAGTTACAAACTTGGCGCGAATTCTTATGTGGTTAAACCTGTTGATATTGTTCAATTTATTGATGCAATAAAAGTTATGGGCCAATTTTGGGCTGTAATTAATCAACAGCCACATGCAAGTATATAATCAGGTTAAAAAAATTGACAGTATTCAGCCTAAATAACCTAAATAGTCGCTTAAAAAATAACCTTATGAATACAGAAGTAAAAAGAATCCTTATTGTGGACGACAGTCCTAAAGATATTGAATTTGTTATCTCAGCCCTTGCTGAAAAAAATCTTACTTACGCAGTTGATGTTGCAGAAGATGGATTAGAGGCATTAGACTTCCTGTATAAACGGGGTAAATTTGCTGCCCGTAAATATGGCAATCCCACTGTTATTTTATTGGATATAAAAATGCCGCGGATGGATGGAATGGAAGTGTTAAAACACATTCGTTCCGATCCTGAATTTAAGATAATTCCGATAATCATGATAACGTCATCCCACGAAGAAAGAGACATGGTCGAGAGTTACAAACTTGGCGCTAATTCTTATATGGTTAAATCCGTTGATATTGTTCAATTAACTGATGCCATAAAAGTTTTGGGACAATATTGGACAGTTATCAATCAATTACCACTTGAACTAAAAAATATCAACTTAAAAATTTTGTAAATAATCAGGTATAGAGATTTCATCTATGAATAAAAAAATAAAATTATTGCACCTTGAGGATTCTTTAAGCGATTCCGAGCTAATACAATCATTGGTTGAAAGTGGAGGAATAGAGCATAATTATTTTCTGGCCGACAACGAAAAAGAATTTATAAATATCCTGGAAACTGAAAAAGTCGACATCATATTATGCGATTACAACCTGCCGGATTACAATGGCAACGATGCATTAAAGGTTGTAAGAGAAAAATATTCCCACATACCATTTATATTCGTTTCAGGAACAATTGGAGAAGATACCGCTATTAATGCAATGTTAAACGGGGCATCAGATTACGTGCTAAAAAACAAACTTGAGCGATTGGTTCCCGCAATTAAAAGAGCCCTGCATGAATGCGAGCTTGAGAGTATGCATAAGCAGGCAGAGGAATTACTGCGACAAGCGTATGATAATCTGGAAATACAGGTAAAGGAACGAACAGCCGAACTTGCGGAAGTCAATTTTAAATTGCAAATTGAAAGTAATGAAAGGCAAAAAGTAATTGAAAAAGAAAAAGAATTGAATTTACTTAAAAGCCGGTTTATTTCAGTAATATCGCATGAATTCCGCACACCGCTGACAGGGATAAAATCGAGTGTTCAGCTTTTAGAGCGATACGGCGATAAATGGGAGACAGAAAAAAAACAAAAATTCTTCAATACAATTTATAATTCAATACGATTTGCAAATTTGCTTCTCGATGATGTTTCAATAATAGGCAAGGATGAAAGCGGGAAAATAAGCTATACTCCATCGCTTTGTTCTATAGAGGAAGTTTGCCAACAGGCTCTTGATGATATTAAAGCTGTTTTCGGGAACTCACATATAATTAATTTTTCAATCAAACCTGATACAATTAAAACTCTTGCCGATGAATCATTGCTTCGTCATATTTTAAATAACCTTCTTTCAAATGCCGTGAAATATTCAGAACCTGAAGAACAATCCGATAGCTATCGGATTGATTTTTCCGTAATTGTTGATAATGATGATACCTGTTATGAGCACCCGCCTGCCGGACGGGCAGGAAGTCGAAACATTATTTTTACTATTACCGATCATGGCATCGGAATTCCCGAAGAAGACATGAAATATGTTTTTGAACCGTTTCACAGGGCTTCAAATGTTGAAACAATAAGAGGTACTGGTTTGGGACTTGCCATTACGAAACGCTGTGTTGAATTGCATGAAGGGTCAATTGAATTTAAAAGTATTCTGGATAAAGGAACAACTGTTGTAGTGGAAATACCTTACAAAGAACCTGACAAAAAGTAAATAAAATTAAAACTCAGGAAATGAAAAATAAAATTTTGATCATTGAAGATGATCCTGCGATATTAGAAGCTACTGTCGAATTTTTAAAAGAAGAGGGATATGAAGTATTTGCTGCAGTCAATGGAGTTGAAGGTATTCAAAAAGCTATCGAAATAATACCCGACCTTATTATAAGCGATATTACCATGCCGTTGAAAAACGGATATGAGGTTTGCAAAACCCTTCAGTCGATGCCGGATACAAGTACAATACCATTCATTTTTCTTACGGCAAGAGAACAGAAGGATGATCTGCGGCTCGGTATGCAGTTGGGAGCAGATGATTATCTTACAAAACCTTTCGATTATTCAGAACTGCTTAAAAGTATCAGTATCAGGCTTGAAAAACATGGCCGTTATATAAATCAGGGCGATGAGAAATTCCATGCATTAATCGACAATCCGGTTGTAGGCGTTTATATATATGCAGATAATAAGTTTATTTATCATAATTCAAAACTCTACGAAATTATCGGTTATGATGAAGAGGAAATGAAAATATTGAGCTTTGAAGATCTGGTTTATAATGATGCCAGTAACGAGAATCTTGAAAAGATACATAAATGTATTAAAGGCATTCATGACTCTGTTCATACCGAATTGATAATAGTAAAAAAAGAAAAAACACCTGCAGTAATTGAATTATTCGGAATAATGGTTAAGATAAAAGGCAAAGAATGCCTTATGGGAAACATAATTGAAAAAGATTCAGAAAAAACGGCTGAACAGATCATAGGTAAAAATACCGGTAAATCTTTTTTATCCAACCGCGAAACAGAAGTACTGCCATTAATTTGCAAGGGGTTTTCTTCACTCGAAATAGCCGAAAAATTATTTGTAAGCCAGCGCACCATTGATGCACACAGGGCAAACCTGATATTCAAAACAGAATCAAGGAATACCGCA
This sequence comes from uncultured Bacteroidales bacterium, assembly GCA_964515655.1. Taxonomy (GTDB): domain Bacteria; phylum Bacteroidota; class Bacteroidia; order Bacteroidales; family GWA2-32-17. Next base: position 2,992 of record CAZEWB010000006.1, on the reverse strand, counting down.
GATCTGGTAATGTATGCGGTTAAAAACCATCTTGTGGAATTATAAAAAATTTATAAGTATAGGCGTGTAGCCCGTCAGAACAAAGTGGACTAAAAAAGATTTAAAATAAAGGATATATTGATATGTATTTTGTTGAAAAAGAAATAGCAATGAGCAATGAGCCAAAAAATGAAAAAATTTAAGCCTGAGAATGCAAAAAGTAAACTCAGGGTGGAGGTATATAGTGTTTTTTAACTATCCAATGTTTATAATAAGTTTATTTTACCAATCGCTTTTTATGTCAATGCACTGATATAAAATTAATATAAAACAATCAATCTATTGATATTAATATTATATTTGTGAAAATATATGTTTTATGGAAGTGTTAAAAAGAAGGTTTATTGAGAAATATAATCAGACCAGTATTTCAACCGTCAGGGACTTTTACCATACGATAGACTGGAATGACCGGCTTATAGGAATTAAGGGACAACGTGGTGTGGGTAAAACAACATTACTGTTGCAATATATCCGCAAAAATATGAAAGCAGACCATATTACTTTGTATGCAAGCATTGATAATATGTATTTTTCTACGGTTACACTGTATGATTTTGCCGAGGAGTTTGTATCCAAAGGAGGAAAATTTCTTTTTCTTGACGAAGTGCACAGGTATAAAAACTGGGCAAAGGAATTGAAGAATATATACGACGATTTCCCTGAATTAAAAATTGTATTTACCGGTTCTTCCATACTGCAAATCAGGAAAGCTAATGCAGATCTGAGCAGGCGTGCTGTGATGTATGAAATGCCGGGTCTTTCATTCCGTGAATTCATTAATTTTGAAACAGGTGAAAAATTCAACCCTTTCTCTTTACATGATATTATCAGCAATCATACAAAAATTGCTTCTGATATACAAAAATCAGTAAGGCCTTTATCTTTATTCAGTTCTTATATGAATTTTGGTTATTACACATTTTACCTTGAAAACAGGAATACCTTTCACCAGCGACTTGCCGAAGCAATAAATATGATACTCGAAGTTGATATTCCTCAGTATGAAGATATGCAGGTTACTCATATACCCAAGATTAAACAGTTACTTTATGTTATATCTGAATCCACACCGTTTAAACCCAATTTGCAGAAACTGGCTGAACGGACAGGTATAAGCATCAACACACTGAAAGCTTATCTGATGTATCTTGAAGATGCCCGTGTTGTTCATTTACTGAAACAGGAAGGTAAAGGCATAAGCCGGCTGGCAAAACCAAGTAAAATATATCTGAATAATACAAACCTTATATATAATCTTGCGGATGACCGTTCTGAGAAAGGTAATCTACGTGAAACTTTTTTTATTAATCAGGTAAGTACAAAAGAAAATGTTCATGCATCACAGGAAACAGATTTTATGGTAAATAATAAATATTCTTTTGAAATAGGCGGTAAAAATAAAAACCAAAGACAGATAAGAAATCTGAAAAATGCATTTGTTGTCAAGGACGACATTGAAATAGGTTTTGAAAACCAGATACCTTTGTGGTTATTTGGGTTTTTATATTGATACGGAATTCAAAAGTGAACAAATTGCAAAAAGTATACTACAGAAGTGTACTACAGATGTTGGGTAAAAAACAAAAAAACCCGGTATGATGATTATCAGGGCTTTTTAGTAAATACATCAATTTTTAGGTTATACCAATTCTTAATTCGGAATAGTCCGCCTTAGGCGGGCTGTTCTGAATTTTAGAATGGTTAATGCCGAAAGCAATATCCATTGGACTAAAACATATTGCTATTCGGTATTATTAAAAAAATTTGCTTTGGGAAAATTAAGAACCTTTTAAGGAATATGGGCAAAATCACCTTACCCATGCGGAAATACAGAGGATTTTGTGTTTTAGTAATCCTTAAATTTAAAAAGAGTGAATTATGTAACTATTTTCTAAAGTTGTATAACACTTTCCAGAATTAAAGTCATCACCTTTGATTTTTGTATCGTGAAAAATTAATTCACAAACTTAAAATAACTATTCTATTATGTTTCATAATTATTCATCTTATTTGCAACGACCTTGTGAAACCCTTGATTGCGTAGAGAGAGAGAGAGAGAGAGAGAGAGAGAGAGAGAATAAATCCTATAAATCTGCTTTTTTCCACCTTTAGTGAGTCATTCTTTATTCTCATGTTTAAAATTATATTTTTCTGTTTGTTGTTATTCTATTAGTTCTATTAGTTTGTAAATTACCGCTATATAATAATAAAGAATATAATTATGAATATGAAATCCCGCATCGAAGAACTGGAACTGGAAATCAGCAGGCTGAAAGAAACCGAGGAAAAATATAAATATATTTTTGAAATTTTACTTGTGGGAAAATCAATAAAGCATTCATAGGAATAGAAATAAAATAAAAGATAAATCATGAAAAAAATATACAAATATTTACCATTTGTCATCTTATTTCTCATTCCTATTTTAATTTACCAGGGAGTTCATAAATCAAGCTGGACGAGTAATAGCGATGTTCACTCATTACTTGAATTTGCATCATCACTGGTTGCCCTAACAGCTGGAATAATGGTTCTGCTTCATTTTATTACTACAGGGCGGTTATTTTTTTTAATTATTTCTATTGGATTCATTCTGGTAGGGGCTGAAGAATTTGTTCATGCTATATTCTCTTTCACCAGAATTTGGCCTGTTTTACTCCAAAATTCAAAATTATATATATCCGCAACCTGGCTAACAGGTAGTTTTTTATTGGTGATTTCGTTTTATGTTGCAATCATTTTTAGAAAAAAAGAAATCGTAAAAGAAAAACGGAATTTATATGCAGTTGTCTGTATTGTCGTCGCTTTTATTTTTTCAGTTTTCATTACATGGATAATTATTCATTCTTCATTTCTTCCAAATTTTGTTCAGGTTGGCCAAATTTATAAACAATTGATAGAACTTTTCCTATCCGTTTTATTCTTTGTTGCGTTTGTATTTTACCTCAAT